>NZ_JBSHAP010000074.1:25205-43887 GCF_053611565.1 Kitasatospora sp. NPDC054795 | reverse complement strand
GGCCACCACAGCGAACCGATCCCCGCCCGCCTCATCGACCCCAGCGACCTCACCCGCTACATCATGAGCACGACATCAACCGAGGGGTGACGCGATATGCGCAACTAATTCATCGACGATCCCTCGTCGAGGGCCTGCTGGGCGGGTCGGCCCCGCGCTCGCGGGGATAGCTCCGCACCATGGCCACCCTCGTCCAGCCCCCGGACGTCGGCCCCGCGCTCGCGGGGATAGCTCCGCACCATGGCCACCCTCGTCCAGCCCCCGGACGTCGGCCCCGCGCTCGCGGGGATAGCTCCACTCTGCGGTGGGGCGTAGACCGGCGCCAGGCTGGGTCATGGCAGCCAGCTGGCAGGCGACGGCTGCGTGGAGGTGAGCACCGTGGCGAGAAGCAACCCGAAGCCCTGTGCCCTCTTCTGGGTCGGGTGCCCAACCAGCGACTCCTCCTACGGGAGGTCGAGGTGGAAGAAGCTGCTGTGGCTCGGGTGAGCGCAGTGCAGCCCGTGGCGCGTGTCGCCGAGCCGTTCGGCGCAAGGACGCCTGCCAGCAGTGCGTGGTAGCCCCGGCCGATGGCGATCCCCGCCATGGACTCGATCATCTCGATCTCGCCCCCGCCTCGGGCATAGGGCTCTCGGACGACGTTGAGCCGGGCGCTGTCCTGCGAGATGACCGCCGGCCCGTCGCCGAACGGGGGCGAACGCGCCAGGCCGTGCCGGTTTCCCCGGAAGCGGAGACGCCACACAGGACGATCAAGCCGGGGCCGCTCGTGCTGGAACCAGGGACCGGTTGATCCACTGTTCCTCCTCCGTCCTGTCGCGTAGGGGAGCGACCAGCCAGGGCACGAGCCGGGGGACCGGGACGGCGGTGACCTGCTCGACCGGGTGGAGAAGCCCTCGGGTACAGGATTCGGCCGTCCAGACCGTGAACCGGGCGTCGGGGTGGGCCGGGTTGATGCCGATCTCCCCCTTGGGGCTGACGCCGTTGAACGGCGTCGAGATCCCCTCCTTGTTCCAGTAGGCCCACGCTTCCAGGGCCTTGGCCTGTTCGAAGCAGTGGTAGAGCTGCGGGTAGCGGTGGAGGAGCCGGATCTCCCGGAAGATCAGCTGACCGAGGAGGTGGGGCGCCGTCCCGGCCAGCGTGCCGGGGTCCGCGCCGTGGAACGTGAGATCCCGGATGTCCTGGCGGGGGTCCAGGGACGTGGCGGCGAAGAGGTGGGACATGCGCTGCCGGACGTAGCCGGCGACCGAGGCCGTCAGGCCGGGCTCGATGCGTCCGACGAGATCGAGGAGCCGGGCGTGGTTCGGGTGGAACCGTCCGAGGTCGAAGAGCGTGCCCATGCCGTTCACGGTGGAGAAGGCGAGGTCCTTGTAGAGCCGGTTGTTCATCTCCCCGCGGTCGGCGTACTCCCGGGTGGCACGGCTGGTGGAGTGGAGCATCAGGTACTCGGCGACGGTCTCGAAGTACAGGTAGCCGAGGTAAGGGAGGACCGGGACCGTGGCGGCGAGCGCGTCGACGAACGGCCCGTCGGGTGTCGCCCCGCCGCTCGCGTTGTGCAGGAGGGTATCGAGGAACGGCGCCGCGACGCGCACCCGGTCCACGACGGATCGCAGGACCCGGGTGTCCTCGGCGGCGGTGAGGACATGCCGGCAAGCCCGGTAGGCGCGCAGGTGGATGCCGCCCAGGCGCAGGTAGTCGAGCCCCTTCAGCGGTGCCGGGCCGACGGGGGTCACTTCAATGACCAGGGGTGTGCTGTTACTCCGGCTCGCCAGGCTGCCGCGGCTGTCCAGCAGGTACGAGCCGAGATTGTGGGGACGCAGCCCGCCGCCGGGTTCCGGGGTGAGCGTGGACCCGTAGACGGCTGCGACCAGGCAGCCGGTGGAGGCGAGCAGGTGGCCGCTGGCGCGCACGGCCGCCAGGTCGCGGGTCAGGTGGAGGAGGTGCACCGGAGTGCCGGCGGTCAGCGAGCGGAGCATCGCGTTGTCGCCCAGCAGCCTCCCGTTCGGTGCCTGTTGGAGGCGCTGGCGCCAGTCGGTCTCGGTCTCGGCCTGTCCTGCCGGGGACGGGCGGTCGGGCAGGGAGCCGTAGTCGGTGTGGGCGTAGTCCCATTCGGCGTGCACGGGGTTCCTTCTACTCGGGCAGCGCGGCGCGGAGCGCGTGTTCCAGCGCCTGGGTGTCGGTGGCTCCGTCGAGGCGCGCCTGTTCGCTGCGGACCACCAGGTCGTGGGCGACCGGGTGGAGCCAGGCGGGGACGGGCAGGCGAAGCCTGCCGGGGTCGGGCCACCAGCGGGCGAGGGGCAGCCGGTAGCGGTCGAGGGCGTCGGCTGCCTTGAGGAGGTCCGCCGCCTCCCGGTGCTGCCGGTGTGCGTTCGCCTGGTCGTCCGTGAAGGCGTGGTGAGCAGTGTCGTGGAGGTCGACGGCGGTGATCGCCTCGGGTGTCGGGGCGGTGCCGAGGGCGGCGGCCACGGTGGCGGTGTTGTTGGCGAGCCAGCGGGCGGCGCGCTGTCCGTGGCCCGGGTCGTCGCGGTCGCGGTGGCGGCGGCAGTCGTGACAGGCCGCTGCGACGGCGAGGGCCTGCGTGCGGCCGGAGTCGGTGCCGTGGAGGTGGGCGAGAACCTGCACCAGGAGTGCGACCCGGGCGCCGTGCCGGACGCCGTGGATCGAGTCGACCGCCTCCCTGCGGGCGAACCATGAGCCTTCGGGTACCAGCAGGAGCGGGCGGTGTGGCATGGTGGCCCGGATACCCGGACCGCTGGGACGGTTGCCGGCGATCCAGGCCAGAGTGGTCCGGTCCATGTACTGGTGGTCCGGGAGCCGGCCTGTCTCGGCCAGTGCGCGCAGCGGCGCGTTCCCGGGCTGCGGTGTCGGCGAGATCACGAAGGGTTCCTCACTTGGGGTCGGGTGCGATGGGCGTCACGCTGGGCGTGGTGGTGCTGACGATGGGAAACCGGCCTGCGGAGCTGATGGCGCTGCTGGAGTCGGTACGGGCCCAGGACGGCGGCGACAGCGGTGTTCGGACCGTGGTGCTCGGGCAGGGCGTGAAGCTGCCCGAGCTGCCGGACTGGGTGGACGCCGTGGAACTGCCGGAGAACCTCGGCATCCCCGGTGGCCGCAACGTCGGCGTCGAGCGGCTGCGCGAACTGGGCGGCACGGACGTGCTGGTCGTCCTGGACGATGACGGTCTGCTGCCCCGCACCGACACTTTCCGGCTGGTCCGGGAAGCGTTCGAGCAGGACCCGCGGCTCGGGATCGTCTCCTTCCGCATCGCGGACGAGACCGGGTTCACCCAGCGCCGGCACGTCCCGCGCCTCGGTGCCAGCGACCCGATGCAGTCCGGGCCGGTCACCACGTTCCTGGGCGGCGGCCACGCCATCCGCATGAGCGTGATCGACCAGGTCGGACTGTTTCCCGCCGAGTTCTTCTACGCCCACGAGGAGACCGACTTCGCCTGGCGCGCGCTGGACGCGGGCTGGCGCATCGACTACCGGGCCGACATGGTGCTGCAGCATCCCCGCACCGACCCGGCCCGGCACACCACCTACTACCGGATGACGGCCCGCAACCGGGTCTGGCTGGCCAAGCGTCACCTGCCTGCGGTCCTGGTTCCGGTCTACCTCACCTCCTGGGCGCTGTACACGCTGGTCCGCCGACCGCCGCTGTCCGGTCTCAAGGCCTGGTGGTCCGGCTTCTTCGAGGGCGTGAGCACACCGTGCCCGCCGCGTCGTCCGATGCGATGGAACACGGTGTGGCGGATGGCGAAGCTGGGCCGGCCGCCGGTGTTCTGACGGCCGGCCCGGTGCGGTCAGGTCCAGATGGCGTGCAGGGCGTCGATGACGCGCTGCACGTCCGTGCCGGTCATGGCCGGGTAGCACGGCAGGGACAGCTGCCGGGCGGCGATCTGCTCGGTGACGGGCAGGTGGCAGTCCGGGGAGCGGTACGCGGCAAGGCGGTGCACCGGCTTGAAGTGCACGCTGGTACCGATCCCGTGCCTGTCCCGAAGGACATCGGCCACCGTGTCCCGTGTCCGGCCGCCGACCGGGTCGATCAGGACCGGGTAGAGGAACCAGCCGTGCCGCACCCCGTCCAGGACGGTCGGCAGTCGCAGGCCGGGAAGGCCGGCCAGGGACCGGTCGTAGGCGGCGGCGATCCGGGCCCGGTGCGCGGTGAAGTCGTTGAGCTTCCGGAACTGTTGGAGGCCGACCGCTGCCGTGATGTCCGGCATCGTGTACTTCAGGCCCGGCACGGTGACCTCGTAGTCGGCGGTCCGGCGCCTGCCGTGCCGCTGCCACACGGAGGAGTCGATGCCGTGCCGGCCGAGCAGGCGGGCGGCCTGGACAAGGTCGCCGCGGCCGACGATCATCCCCCCCTCGCCGCAGGTGATGACCTTGTTGGCGTAGAAGGAGAACACGGCGAGGTCGCCGACGCTGCCCGCCCGCAGGCCGTCGCGCGCGGCGTGCAGGGCGTGGGCGGCGTCCTCGATCAGGAGCAGGCCGTGGTCGTCGGCGAGCTTGCGGAACGCCAGGAGGTCGCAGGGCTGACCGCCGTAGTGCATGACCGTGATGGCCTTCGTCCTGGCGGTGAGAGCCTTCTCCACGGCCTCCGGGTCGAGGTTGTAGGTGACGGGATCGACCTCGGTGAACACCGGGGTGCCGCCGCACCGGACGACGGCGTTCGGGGCCGCGCAGAAGGTCAGGCTCGGGGTGATCACCTCGTCGCCCGCCTTGATCCCGGCCGCCAGCAGGGCGAGGTGGAGGGCGGCGGTGCACGAGGAGACCGCGAACGCCTCGTCGACACCCAGCGCGTCCTTCACCGCCGCCTCGAACCGACTCGCCTTCGGGCCGGCCGTGAGCCAGCCCGAGCGCAGGGTGTCCAGGACCTCGTCTTCCTCCTCCTGTCCGAGCGAGGGCCGGTTCCACGGCAGGAACGGTGGGATGGCCGTCACGGCTTCCCCCACGCGGCGGTGTACTCGGACCGGTACCGCCGACAGGCGGAGGTGCGCAGGGCCCGCACCCTGCCGGTGGTGAAGGCGTCCACCAGGCCCCGGTGGTTGTCGTACTGGGGCTCGTCCGGGTCGGTGATCCGGCGGCTGGCGAGGAGGTCGGCGATCTCCTGGACGCCGTCCTTGAGAGCAGTGGAGCAGGCTCCGGGGATGTGGCGAGCGAAGCGGGCGAAGGAGACGCGGTAGTCGCGGGCGTCGGCTTCGTCCCGCTCCGGACCGCGCTGGATCCTCGATCCAGGCACGATGGCGGCCACAGTCTCGGCGATGTCGGCGATGGTGTGGTTCTCCTGGTCGCTGCCGACGTTCCATGCCCCGGTCAGATCGCCCTCCAGGATGGCGGCGAGCACCCGGGCGACATCGCGGACGTGGACAAGCGGGCGGCGCTGAGCGCCGCCGTTGAGCGGGACGCGCCCGGTGGCGACCGCGCGCGACGCCATGGAGTTGACCACGGAGTCCAGGCGCTGGCGGGGCGAGGAGCCGTGGACGGTCGCCAGTCGAAGGCTCGTCAACGCGGTGACGTCCGCGAGTACGTCGGGCAGGCGCTGTTCGGCGAGGACCTTGGTCCTGGCGTAGATCCCCAGTGGGTTGGGCTCGGTGTCCTCGTCCACGGTGCCCTCGTGCCTGCCGTAGACGCTGCAGGAGGAGAAGAACACGTACCGGCCGACACCGGCGCCGGCAGCGGCCTCGGCAGCGATCATCGGGGCGGCGTAGTTGAGTTCGACGGCCAGCTCCTCGTCCAGCCGGCAGGCCGGCTCACCCACGATCCCGCCGAGGTGGACAACCGCGCCTGCGCCGTCGCAGACCCGGGTCAGCAGGTCGGGGTCGCGCAGGTCGCCGTTGACGAACGTGGCGGCGTCGGGCAGGAGCCGGCCGGGGTCGTCCCCGCGGTTGTAGATCAGGCCGTCCACGACGGTGACGTGGTGGCCGAGCGAGGCGAGGTGGTGGGAGGCGACGGAGCCGATGTATCCGGCTCCGCCGAGCATCACGACGCGCATGGAAGCGGTCCCTTCGTTCAGGCGGCCAGAGAGGCGGCGGGGGTGGCGGGGGTGGCGAACCAGTCCGGTACGGCGTCCGGCGTGGTCCGGAGCCAGTTCACGTAGCGGTCGATGCCCTCGGTGAGGGTGACGGCGGGGCGCCGGCCGAGCAGGTCGGTCGCCCGGCGGGTGTCGGCACAGCCCCCGCGCGGGTCGCCTCCGGACCTCGGCATGTCGACGAACGCGGCGGCGTGGATCACGTAGTCCGCGCGGCCCGCGAGCCACTTCACGGTGGCCCGTTCGCGCACGTCGCCAAGGACGACCTGGGCTCCGTGCCGGCCCACCCGGAACAGGCCGCGCACCAGGTGCGGGTAGGCGTCGAACCGGTCCAGGACGATCGGATTGGCCCCTAACGCGGTGAGCCGGGCGATGCGGCTGCCGACCAGGCCGCCACCACCGGTGACGAGCACGCCGGCCCCGGTCGGCTCGCGCAGGCGCGGATCGAGGTACACGTCGGCCATGAGGCATCGACCTCCATTTGAGGTGCGGGTTTGTGCAGTCAGTGAACAGCCGGCCACGCTCGGGCGGTACGGTGATGGCCCGCTCATCCCGTTCAATCCGTTCAAGATCACTTCTGGGGGAGTGAGTTGACTGGACGCAAGGAGCCGAACCGGCAGTTGGCGGCCGTCCTCGAGGAAGCCGGGTGTACGTACGAAGCCCTGGCCAAGGCGGTCCGTGCCGTTGCGGCGGAAGCCGGGGAAACGCTGCACACCTCGCGATCGGCCGTGCTCTCCTGGGTCAGGGGCGGAACCCCGACCGGCAGGACCGCGGCCTACCTGGCCGAGGCCTTGACCAGAGCGGTGAAGCGGAAGGTGACGACCGCCGAGATCGGCCTAGGCTTCCCGGCCATCGGGGAGGCCATGCCCCCTGATCCCCTGGCAACCGCTGCCGACCTCGGGAGACTTGTCATGTTCCACCGCCGCGACTTCCTCGCCCTCGCCTTCTCCACCGCCACCGTCGGGCTTCCGCTCACCTACGACCACCAGGCCGTCGCCGCCACCCTCCGGGGCGCGACGGGCAGCCTTGGCCGCAAGGTCGGAGCCGGAGAGGTCTCCACCGTCCGGCAGCTCACCGAGACGTTCAGGACCGCCGACGAGAAGCTGGGAGGCGGCCACGGCCTGTCCACGGTGTCGTCCTTCCTGGCGGACACCGTCGTGCCGATGCTCCAGGCCACGTTCCCGTCGGAGGAAGTCCGGCGGAGCGCCTACGGGGCGGCGTCCGAGCTGGCGACCCTGGTCGGGTGGAAGTGCCACGACCTCGGCCGCGAGGGCGCCGCACAGAGGTTCTACCTCCTCGCCTACCAGCTCGCCTGCGAGTGCGACCCCGCAGGTCACGGGGCCTGGATGATGCGCGCCCTCACCCACCAGGCCCTCGACCTGAACCAGACCGGGCACTGTGTCGAACTGGCCGAGGCCGCACTCGCGCGGGCCCGAGGCAAGGTCGACCGCAGGACGGAGGCACTGCTGCTGGTGACGGCCGCCCGGGCCTACGGAGCGAGCGGCCAGAGCAGGACCGCCGCCGGGGCGCTCCTGGCCGCCGAGGACGCCATGCTCGCCGGCGACGACGACGTTCCCTCCTACGCCGCCGCCTCCGGCCCGGTCGCGGCCACCGTGGCATCGCACACCGGCAAGACCCTGACCGAGATGAAGGACCACCGGGCCGCTGAACGGCACTACCGCGCGGCGCTGGAGGGCCGCGTGCCAGGGACGTACCAGCGCGTTCGCGGCCTGACCATCGCGAACCTCGCCAAATCCGTAGCGGCCCAGCACCGCCACGAGGAGGCCGTGATCCTGTGGAACCAGTGCCTGGACCTCATGGACGGCGTGGCGTCCGACCGCAACGAGAAGGAGTTGAGGACGGTGCGTTCGACCATGGCCGTCTACAGCCGGCGGGGAATCCCCGGCGCCCCCGAACTCGCTCAGCGGGCCACCGAACTGGCAGCCGTGTGACAACAGAGCAGATGGCACGGCGAGGACCCGCGCACCCGGGTCCGAGGAAGGATTCGATCACTCCGCCCTAACCGGGGACGGCCGACGGGACCGGCCGCCGCCCGACTCGGTGAAGGCCCGGCAACCGCAACGACTGCCAGACGTCGCAGGCCGATGGCGACGACCATCACCTGCTGGTCGGGGAGTGACGGCAGTTCTTGCCGGAGGCTGCGATCGCCCGGTCCCGGGTGGCGGCGGGCGACGCAGCCTGGTCTCACCGGCGAGTCCTCAGCGGTAACCGTCCGCCCTGGTGCCGGTGGCAGGAGCGAGGTTCGGCCACGGGTGCCCCGCCCTGTCGGAGGCAGCAGACAGTAGGAAATCAAGAACAGTGCATCCCGGGGTCGTTCAGTCTGACACCGAGGAAACCATGCTCGCGAGCACGAGGCCGAACTCCTGGCGGCAGACCTGGAATGCGGACCCGGGTGCGGGCTGATTGGTCGCCCACAGGTCGCCGGCCGTGCCGACGACGGTGCCGATCATGCTGCCGTCGGCGGTGAGGGAGACGGCGAGCCCTTCGCTACCCGCAGTGCGACCTGAACTGGTACTCCCCGGTGAATGCGGGCTCCACGAAGCCGCCCCAGTTGAGGCAGGTGGCCCGCCCGTTCGCGTACACCGGGCCTGCGTAGTAGCGGTAGAGGTCCCTGTCCACCTCTTCGAAGTTGTCGGCGGTGCGCTGGATCCAGGCGTCCATGGATCGGGCAGACCCGGGGTATTCGGCCACCGTCACGACGCAGTTGTACCCGCTGTCCGAATAGGTGAGGAAGATGTGGGCACCCGACTCCAGTCGCAGACTGTCGATGACCCGGTATCCGCTGCCGCAGGCGCCGTTGTATCCGGCGGCCGCCTGATCCGTTCCGAGACGCGAGGGCACCTCGGCCGCGATTGCCGTTGCAGGCGATGCCATCAGCAGCGCTCCGCTTGCGAGCAGCGATGCTGCGGCTGCCTTGAAGTTGCCCTTCATTTCTCTCCCTCGGGGTTGATCTCCTTGTGGCGATTCATTTCATCGGCGAGAATTCGCCCGGACTGATTTCGGAGTGCGCTTGGCCGAGCAGTGGAAATGGCAGGGGCACGGGTGGGGTGTGACCGTGAGTCACGCCCCCACCCGGGTGGTCGCGCCGACCCCGATTCGGACCATCCCGGCAGGAGGGCGGGACCACGTGCAGCCCGCAGTACGGATTTCGGGCCCCGCCGATGCATCAACTGCAGGCCCTACCGAAGGAAGGGATCTGCGCTACCACGGCAGCTTTCCCGGATCCCCGAACGGGCGGAGGGGCCTCAGTGCCAGCCGGTGCAGTTTCCTTGCTGCAAGCAAGCACGCGCCCTCCCCGAGCCGTCGACCATATTGCCGAAAGAGTTGGGGCCTTTCGCCTCCCACCACTGGGAGGTGCTGGCGTTCTCCACCCAGAACCACTGCCCCTTCGCGCCACCGGAAAGCCGGGCCCAGTTCGCCTTGCATGAAGAGCTGTAGCGCAGTTCGATCGTGCCGTACTCCGACCACGCCGATTCCACCATGTAGGCGTCTGTGTTGCAGCCCATGTCTATCGGGTCCTGCCCGTTGCAGGAGGACCCGTAGCAGCTGGCCGTGACCTGGGTGGTGGCAGCGGATGCGGTCGGAGCGGCGAGCCCGCCCAGCGCCGTCGCAGCTGCTGCGAGGCCGAACAGGATCTTGGCCGTGCAATTCGTGCGCTTCATGGGATTCCTTTCCTGGAGGCGAGGTGATTGACGCTGCCTGTCCGGCCGCCGGGCCGGTCCAGCGCTTCGCGTTCGAACTGCGTCTGCCGCCTGATCCGTTCCGGGATGCGGGGGGACCTCGGTCGCGGATGCCGTTGCGGCCGATGCCATCAGCAGCGCTCCGCTTGCGAGCAGCGATGCTGCCGCTGCCTTGAAGTTGCCCTTCATTTCTGTCCCTCGGGGTTGATCTCCTTGTGGCGATTCATTTCATCGGCGAGAATTCGCCCGGACTGATTTCGGCGCGTGCTTGGCCGAGCAGTGGGAAAAGCAGGCGCCCGGGTGGGGTGTGCCTCTCAGTCACACCCCACCCGGGCGGTCACGCCGACCCCGATTCGGACCATCCCGGCAGGAGGGCGGGACCACGTGCGGCCCGCAGTACGGATTTCGGGCCCCGCCGATGCATCAACTGCAGGCCCTACCGAAGGAAGGGATCTGCGCTACCACGGCAGCTTTCCCGGATCCCCGAACGGGCGGAGGGGCCTCAGTGCCAGCCGGTGCAGATGGGGTGCTCCCCGTTATCGATGCAGGCTCGCGCTTGGACCGAACCGTTGACCATGTTGCCGAAGCTGGTGGAGCCGGTCGCGATCCACCCGTGGATGTTCTGGTTCGTGTTCTGCACCCAGAAGTTCTGCCCGATCGAGGTGCCGGAGATCCGGGCCCAGTTCGCCCTGCACGAAGGGCTGTAGCGGAGTTCGATCGTGCCCAACGTCGAGGCGACCGATTCCACCGTGTAGGCGTCCGGGCTGCAGCCCATGTCCACCGGGTCCTGCCCGTTGCAGGAGGACCCGTAGCAGCCGGCGGTGACTCGGGACGTGGCGGCGGATGCGGTCGGAGCGGCGAGCCCGCCCAGCGCCGTCGCGGCCACCGCGACACCGACCAGGACCCTGCCCAGACGATTCGTACGCTTCATTCGGATTTCCTTCCCTGTAAGAAGGGGGTCGGCAGAAGTTGCGTGTGTCGGCGTGCACCCGACGAGGCAGGGATGGCAGGACCGCGGGTGGGGTGTTGACCGTGGGCCACACCCCACCCGGGCGTCAGCTGCCGACCCCGCCGAGGACGGGGAGCTGCGCTACCACCGCAGCTTCCCGGATGCCCGAACGGGCGAAGGAGCCTCAGTGCCAGTTGGTGCAGGCGCCGGTAGCGATGCAGGCACGCGCCTTGCCTGAGCCATCGACCATGTCGCCGTATCCGGTGGAGCCGATCGCGTGCCACCACACGACTCGGCTTTCGTTGTACACGTAGAACTCCTGCCCGTTCGAGGCACCGGAGATCCGGGCCCAGTTCGCCCTGCACGAAGGGCTGTAGCGAAGTTCGATCGTGCCCAACGTCGAGGCGACCGATTCCACCGTGTAGGCGTCCGGGCTGCAGCCCATGTCCACCGGGTCCAGTCCGTTGCAGGAGGACCCGTAGCAGCCGGCGGTGACTCGGGACGTGGCGGCGGATGCGGTCGGAGCGGCGAGCCCGCCCAGCGCCGTCGCGGCCACCGCGACACCGACCAGGACCCTGCCCAGACGATTCGTACGCTTCATTCGGATTTCCTTCCCTGAAGAGGCGTGATTGACGTTGCCCGGCGGGCTCGGCACTGCCCGCCGCATGCGCACCGGTCAGCGCGACGCTGCCGGCCGCAGGGTTGAGTCTCAGTGCGCGTTGGTGTAGAGGTAGCGACCGGTGTCCCAGTCGTAGATGGCGAGTTTGATGGTCTTGCCCGCGTCCGAGCGCCCGTAGTCGGTGGCTCCCCACCAGCCGCCGCCCACGTCGATCGTGGCGGGCGTGCCGAACCAGTCCCACCCGCTGCCGTTCCACGTCAGGATCCACAGGTTCTGGCCCTGGTGGGTGGTGTAGGAGTACGAGTCGACGTACTCGTGACCGTCGCTTCCCCAGTAGACGTTCATCCACGCGACCTCATCGGTGGCGCTGACGACGTCGCACCAGTGGTAGCCGGCCGCGCACGTGATCGAGGAGTTGAGCTGTTGCGGTGCGGCGGAGGCCGGTGCGGCGAAGGCCATGGCGCTGCCGATGAGCGCCGCGCTCGATGCGAGAGCGACCATGGCGGTACGGATCTTGACCGGTGGCATTGCTGTCTCCTGTCGGTATGAAGAACGGCGGAGGCTTCGAGGCGTTCCAAGCGCCGTGGGTCTCGGTCGCCGTTGCCCTTCACAGGTGTGGTGAACGCGGCCCGCACACGGGCGGTGGCACCCCCGGGGCACGGTCGTGCCGGTGCCAGGGCCAGCCGTTGCTGTGCTCCGGCCTCGGCACACTTCGAGTTTTCACAGCCGTCCGGTTGTTGCGCAGCTCTCCCCACCACTCGAAACAAAATGCTGCTCCACAGGTCAGAAGGACCCCTGGAACGAGACATGCTGATGAGAGGCCGTTGCCGTGGGCTTCCTCGGTACGTACGTTGACGGTCCGGTATGTCGCCGAGTGGGGGAGGACGCGGATGGGCCGGCAGGAGAGCCCGCTGGATCCGGCCGCAGGGCCGGTCCAACGCTTCGCGTTCGAGCTGCGCCGGTTGCGCGGGGAAGCCGGAGACCTCACCTACCGGGCGATGGCCGGCCGTACCCGCTATTCGGTCGCGACGCTGTCGCGGGCGGCCGGCGGTCAGCAACTTCCCTCGCTGCCGGTGGCGTTGGCCTACGTGGAGGCCTGTGGCGGGGACACCGCGGAGTGGGAGCGGCGTTGGCACGCCGCGGTGCGGGACACGGCAGCCGAGGACGGTGACGACGCCGATGCTCCGTACCGGGGCCTGGCCCGCTTCGAACCCGGTGACCGGGAGCGGTTCTTCGGCAGGGACCGGCTCGTCGCCGACCTGATGGAACTGGTGGACTCCCGTCGCATGGTCGCTGTCGTGGGTGCCTCGGGCAGCGGCAAGTCCTCCCTGCTGCGCGCCGGACTGATTCCGGCGCTCCGGGACCGGGGCGCGACGGGCACAGGTCCGGCCGCCATCCGGATCCTCACTCCGGGCCCGCGGCCGGCCTCCGACCATGCCGCGCTGATGGCGCCCGCGAACGGCACGGGCGACACGGTGCTGGTGGTGGACCAGTTCGAGGAGGTGTTCACGCTGTGCACCGATCCGGCGGAACGCGCGGCCTTCCTCGGCCTGTTGCTGGCGGCGTGCGCGCCGGACAGCCGATTACGGGTGGTCCTGGCGGTGCGGGCGGACTTCTTCGGCCGTTGTGCGGACCACCACGGCCTGGCCGTGGCCCTGCGGGAGGCCACGCTGCTGGTCGGGCCGATGGGCCAGGCCGAGCTGCGAGAGGCCATCGTCAAGCCGGCCGCCGGCGCGGGCCTGATCGTCGAACGCGCCCTCACCTCAAGGATCATCGAGGAGGTCGACGGCGAACCGGGCGGGCTCCCGCTGCTGTCGCACGCCCTGCTGGAGACCTGGCGCCGCCGCAAGGGCAGGACACTGACGGAAGCCGCCTACGAAGCCGCCGGCGGGGTACGCGGCGCCATCGCCCGCACCGCGGAGCGAGCCTACGGCGGCCTGACACCGGAACAGGCCACCACTGCCCGGCGCATCCTGCTGCGACTGGTCACCCCGGGCGACGGCGCTCAGGACACGAGCCGTCCCGCCGACCGCAGCGAACTCGAATCCCTCGGCACCGGCGACACCGGCACCGCGGGGGTGCTCGAAGGCCTGGCCCGCGCCCGGCTGATCACCCTGGACGGCGACACCGTCCACCTCGCCCACGAAGCTTTGATCAGCTCCTGGCCGCGCCTGAACACGTGGGTCGACGACGCCCGCGACAGGCTGCGCCACCACCGGCGCCTCACCGAGGCCGCCAAGGCCTGGGAGGACTTGGGCCGCGACCCCGGAGCGCTCTACCGGGGCACCCTCCTGGCAACGGCCGAAGCGGCCTTCGCGACCGGCGGGCACCGCGACGACCTCACCCCGCTGGAGTTCGAGTTCGTCAGGGCCGCTCTCGCCGCCCGAAGCCGAGAACAGCAAAGCGCAGCACGTTCAGCCCGACGGCTGCGCACCCTCCTCGGCACGCTGTCCGCCCTGGTCGTCCTTGTGCTGCTGACCGGGGTGATCGCGTGGCAGCAGAATCGGACCGGCGAACGTCGTCGCACGGAGGCCGCCGCCCGTCGGGCCGCCGCGGTGGCGGACGGCATGCGCACCTCCGACCCCGTCACGGCAATGCGGCTGAGCCTCGCCGCGTGGAAGACCGCCGATCTTCCCGAGTCACGGTCCGCTCTGCTCGGCGCCGCCGTCCAGCCGGATGAGGACGTCTTCACCGACCCGCCCTCCGGCAAACCCGTCCCGCAGACCCACTTCCTCAGCGGCGACGGCCGCACCTTCGTCGGTGTCGGCCGCGACGAGGTGGTGAAGTGGGACGTCGACACGCACCGCCGGGTGGCTTCGCTGCCCGGATTGGGCGCCGAAGCGGACGACGTGGACGACATGAGCGCCGACGCCCGGACCCTCGCCGTGTTCGAGCACGACCATGTGAACGTGTGGAACCTGCCCGAGGAGAGTACGGGCGTGGCCCCGGTGTCACGCCATTCCTCCGGTCCCGGCCTGGACCCGACCGCGGCCCGGCTCAGCCCCAGCGGACGGACCCTGCTCCTCTACGCTGTCGCGGGCGAGGACGATGTGGTCCAGGTCCGGGATGTCCGCGACGGCCGGTTGCTGCTCGAACGACGCGCCGGGGGCGGTGAGCGCAGGCCGGTCGGCCCCGACGAGCTACGCGGCGTACCTGAAGCCAGGCAGCGGCGGATGTGGGTGGAGGACCGCATGCAGCACTACCCGTACCCCGATGCGTCGCTCAGCCCCGACGACCGCCTGATGGCGCTGTGCGTTCCGGGCGAGCCCGTCCAGGTGTGGAATGTGCCCGAACAGCGCCAGGTCCCCACCCCCTGGGCCCCCGACGTCACCGCGCAGCAGTGCCTCAACCAGGCGGTCGGGTTCGCGCAGGACGGCCGCCGGCTGGCAGTCGTCGACGGCGGCGGAGTCCGGATCTGGGACATTGCCTCGGGAACGGAGCTCCCGCGGATCGAGCACGCCGACATCAGGGAGGCGGCGTTCAGCGCGGACGGAACGCTCATGGTGGCGTCGGACGGCAAGGAGGTGCTGTCGTGGCGCCTTGACACCCCATCGGTCCCGTTCCTGCGGCATCCGCTCGCCAACACCGACGCCAGCCAGTTCAGGCTGGATCCGGCCGCACACAGGATCCGCTACCTGGAGGGCCCGACCGGAGCGGCGGTCCGCACCATCGACCTCACGAGTGTCCTCGCTCCGGCCTGGACGAGCCGACCGATCTCGGCTGCCGTGTTCAGCCCGGACGGCAGCACACTCGCCACGCTGGCGTCGCCCGAGGGCGGGGACATGTACCGCTTCCAACTGCGCGATCTCCGCGGGCCAGGAAACGTCGTCGACCTCCCCGCCACGTCCTGCACCTCGCGGCGCCGGAGCTCCATGCCCTGCACCGTCCTCACGGCCTTTCGTCCCGACGGGGGAGCCTTCGCCTTCAGCGTCTTCGACCGCTTGCAGTGGGACGCACCCCCCAAGGTGTCCATCTGGGACGTCTCCACCGCCAGCGTCACCGCGACCCTGGACCTCGTGGCCGGTGAGAGGCTCACCGTGTCCACGGTCAACGCGATCGCCTTCACACCGGACGGACGATCGCTCCTGGTGTCACAGATGGAGCAGGACGGGGCCGTGGAAGTCTGGGACCTGTCCCAGAGGGCCAGAACACGGGTGATCTCCGGCATCGGCGGGGAACAACTCGCCGTCCGGCCGGACGGACAACTGCTCGTCACCTCGCACAACCAACTCGCCGACCTGCCGTCAGGCGAGGTGAACCCCGGTGCGCTCACCCAGAACACGACCCACACCGTGGCCTTCAGCCCGGACAGCCGGTACCTGGCCACCGGCGACGAAGCCGGCCGCGTCACACTCTGGGACGGCAATGCCGAGCGGAACCTGGGTGTACTGCCCGGCACCTTCAGACCCAACGCCGCAGGGGTGTTCGACCCCATCTCCGCACTCGCCTTCTCCCACGACGGCCGCACCCTGGCCGCCGCGGGCAACGACGGCACACTGCGGATGTGGGACCTCGCATCCCACCAACCACTCGGCCCCGCCCTCCCCACACCAGGAGGCGCCACCCTCTCCCTGGCCTTCAGCCCCGACGACCGCACCCTGCGCATGGCGACCGAGCACGTACCAGGGCACGAGGTCATGATGGCCCCGGACCGGGAAGCCGCCGGCATCTGCGAACGAGCCGGAGGCGGACTGCCGCAGACCGACTGGGCCACGTACCTCCCCGAAGTGCCCTACCGGAAGGTCTGCTGACCCCGACGGTGCGATTCCCTGCGGGCTCTCGCCACCGATCGTGCGCTCGTTGTCCAGCTGTACGACCAGCCGCCGACGGCGCTCCAGTTCACGGTGAGCGGCAGGACGAGGTCCGGGGCCTCCGAGGCGGCGATGTCGGGTTGGTTGCACGTCGAAGTTCAGCCCGAGAAGGCCGTCTCGGCCCAACGTCCGCATCCGCCCGGTCGGGAATGCCCGTCGCCGATCCGGAGCCCACTGACCGCCCGCTCGCCGACGGGCAGCGCACCGGGACCACATGCGAGCACCACCGACGTTCACCCTGCCCAGCTCGGGCCCGGAGTCGGCCGTCACCGGGTGGCCGGATCCGGGCGGAACTCACCGTGCCATGACCGTCGGCCTGCGTCGCGGAATCCGGCACGCGCACGACGCGCCCGCCCAGGCGAATGGCCGGTGCTCACAAATTCCCCCCTCCGTCAAACAGGCATCACCGCAGGTGGAAACCCTGAAGATTGGAAGTCATCTCAGGAAAGAAGGGCGGTTTTCCGGGAGTCCTGCGATCGCGATCCAACCCTTTTGTGCTCCATGACACGCGGGTCGTGTCAGGCTCCGGGCTGATCATCTGGAATGCTGTTCCCCGTCCGCCGACCACGGCTTTGAGCGGCGGGCATCCGCAGTACCGGGCACTCGGCCCGGGAAGCCCACGGAGAGAACGGAACATCATGAAGCCATCCGTGCTTGTCGTGTCCACCGACCCCCAGGGGTCCGCCGTCGTCTGGGCCGAGCGGGTGGGAGACAACCTGCCCTTCGACTTCATGGCGGCACACGACCACGCCGAGCAGCTGATCCACCTGAAGAACACCGGCGCGAAGATCCACGTCATCGCCAACCAGAAGGGCGGCGTGGGCAAGACCACCACCACGGTCAACCTCGCGGCGTGCACCTTCGACGTCCTCGGTGAGAAGGACGAGTACCAGCACATCTTCATCGACACGCCGGGCACCCTGGCGGACGAGGAGATCCTGCGCAGGGCCCTGGAGATCGCGGACGACGTCCTGGTCCCGATGATCACCGAACCGCTGTGCTTCGACCCGACGGCCCGGACCATCCAGCAGGTCATCGAGCCGATGGACATCCCCTTCCGGGTCGTCGTCAACAACTGGGACCCCCGGGACGGCCGCGCCGACCTCGAGGACACCGAGGCGTACATCAGCGCGAAGGGGTGGCCCCGCGCCAAGACCGTGCTGCGCAGGTACAAGATCCACTCGCGGGCGGTGGCCGAGGGAACGGTCGTCACCCAGTACAAGGAGAGCGGTACCGCCTACCGGGCCCGCGAGGACTTCTTCCGCCTGTCCCTCGAGCTGGGTTACGGGGGCCGCTGATGGCAGGCCGTCGCGTCTCCTTCGCCTCGATGGCCGGCGACCCGGTCGTCAACGCCCCGGGTGTGGACGCCGCCAACGACGCCCCGGTGGCCAAGTGGATCCCCACCGCCAGCTGCCTTCCCAACCCGCGCAACCCCCGTGACGAGCTTGGCGACCTCTCCGACCTGGCGAGCATCAAGGACCGCCAGCTGCAGAGCTGCCTCGCCGTCACCCCGGCCGCCTACCTGAGGCTGTGGCCGGAGGACCGGCTGACGCTGGGTGCGGGTCCGCAGGACGTCGTCATCGTCAACGGCAACCGCCGGCGGGCCGCCGCGCAGCTGTACGGGCGCGAGCAGCTGCTCGTCGTCGTGGACGACTCGGTGGCGGAGTCCAAGGCGACCCTGCTGCGGGCCGCGCTCGACGAGAACATGGCGCGCAAGGACTTCGATCCGATCGAGGAGGCCAACGCGGTCCTGCTCATCGTGGCGCAGTACCCGACCGCCAAGGAGGCCGCCGAGGCGGAGGGCTGGTCCCAGAGCTGGATCTCGCACCGCAAGAACCTGCTGAAGCTCCACCCGGAGCTGCAGCGCCAGGTGCGGGCCAAGGCGCGCGGCGAGGAGGGCGTCTCCATCAACGTCGCCCGCCGGCTCGGGTCGGTGAAGGGCATCGAGGGGATGTCCCTGGCCGGGCAGACCGCGGAGCTGGAGCAGCTGCTCCAGGCCGACGCCGATGCGGTGGCCGCCAGGCGCGCCGCGAAGCTGGAGGCCAAGGCCGCCGCCAAGGCACCGGCCGAGGCTCCCGCACCGCAACCCGCCGCGGCTCCCTCTGCCGCGGCCGCGGCCCAGCCGGCCACGGCCGCAGAGGCGGCACCGGCCCCCGTGCAGGCGCCGGCCCCCGCCGCCCGGCCGGAGCCCGCGCCCCGCACCCCGGTCGCGAGCACCGAGCCCGTCCAGGACACCGAGCGATTTTCCGCGGAAAACGCCGAGCCGCTCCCGATGCCGGAGCAGCGGGCCGTCGCCCCGGCGGACGAGCAGCCGTCGGCCGACCCGCAGACGGAACTCGGCGACGTCGACTGGCACAACGTGGAGGAGCTGGCGGACGCCATCTGCCGCACCCTCTCGGCCGACGAGGCCTACCGCCTCGCCGACGCCCTGGCCAACCGACTGCTGACGACCAGCAGCTGACACACCCGTGGGGGGGGGGGGGGCCCCCGAGCGGGGGGGGGGGGGGCACCCCCCCACAGAGGGCGCGGACGCGCCCCGGGCGCGCACCGCGCACAGAAGAGGCCCCCCCCCCCCCGG
>NZ_JBSHAP010000074.1:0-25195 GCF_053611565.1 Kitasatospora sp. NPDC054795 | reverse complement strand
CCGGCTCCACCGTGACGGTGGAGCCGGGACACCACGGATCACTGAGCTCGAGCGGACCCGGCAGGCTCAACGGCTCCACTGTGCACCCGCTCGCGGAGGGATGATCCCTCAAGTAGGAGCAGTCCCACATGCAGTCCCACATGACATGACCACAACTGCTCCTTGACTGCCCTCCCCGCCCTCTTGGGGTCAACCGACGTCGCTGTCGGAGTCGACCGCCCGCAGGAGGCCCTCCTCGCACCCGCGGGGGTCAGCCGTTCCACGGGGAACGCACGTCGCTCTGCCGCGTGTCCTCCCCGCGCACGCGGGGATATGGCGGCAACCATCACCTGATCTGAGCAGGGAGACGTGTCCTCCCCGCGCACGCGGGGATATGTTCTGCCCGGCGTCACGGGCCCTCGGCTTCTGGTGAATCACCTGCTCGAGCACGCCGAGAGCGGCGGCGCGGTCGGCGAAGTGCATGGCCTTGCCACGAGGAAGGCGGTTGGGGCGGCAGGGGTTCGGCTCGCTGGTGAACAGGACTCGCGTTCCCACGGCTCTGCGCTGTCGTGCCCGATCGGAAACCAGGTGCCTGCCTCGGAACAGGGCTTGGTCAGAGGATGGTCCATCCGAGCTGGCGTTGGCCGGACGGTACGGCGGGTGCTGTGAGAGGGCGCCCCTGCATCACTGCGCCGGTCGGATCGAGAGCCGACCCGCTCGCAGGCGGCCTTGAGGACTGTGACGACCTCGGATTCGGCGAACCCGCCGATCCGGATGTCCGGAGCGCTCAGACCTGCCAGGCCGACGGGCCAAGGCGACATCTGTCACCTCCCGCAGGCCGGAACTCCATGAATGCGCCGAACTCTCAGCCACGCGAGGGCGTACTTCCTTCGTCGTACGGGTGCCGAGGCCACCGTTGGCAGCCGCCTGCTCGCGGTGCGCGAGCCGCTGCGTGTCAGCGCATTCAAGGACTCCCGCCGGAGCCGGTGCCCGAACCGGAACAGCCTGCGGCCACCTGACCGGACGGAAGATCCCGAACCGGTCACGGAACCGTCACATCGCCTGCACCGAGCGGTTCGTATCACTACGGTCACCCCTGTCATCCGCACCAGCTTCTCAGGGAACCCCATGCGTCGCACCGCCCTCGTCCTGCTTGCCGTCGGCCTGACGGCCACCGCAGTCGCTTGCTCCAGCTCTGGGTCCGGCAGCGAGAAGCCGCCGGTCAGCACCCCCACCGCGACGGGCGGCGCCACAGTCGTCGGGGGCACTCCTGCCACCTCCCCCTCCGCCGCGACGAACATGGCGCCGGGTGCGGTGACGGGTAGCGCATCGGCGACTTTCGCCGTGGTCGCCATGACCGTGCAGACGGCGAAGTTCGGCCGGTCCGTGACCGCGGAGGACGACCCGAACCACCTGCTCGGCCGGCCCGGCCAGTACACCTCGAAGGTCACGTTCACGGACTCGCGCGTCAAGGAAGCCGACGTCGAGGGCGAAGACGCCGACGCGGTGGCCCGCGGTGGCGCCGTGGAGGTTTTCGCCACCGAGGCCGACGCCAAGGCCCGCGCGCAGTACATCCAGGGCATCGTCAAGTCCCTCCCCGCGGCCCTGGAGTACGACTACGTCCGCGGCACTGTGCTGATCCGCGTGTCCAAGCTCCTGACGCCCGAGCAGGCCAACGGGTACAAGGCGGCCATCGGTGCCTGACCTGCGGGTATGACGGGCCGGCCCCTTGGGGGTCAGCCGGTCGGGCATCTGAGTGCCCGGCACGTCATACAGGCCGACGATGACCTCTCGGATCGGCCACAGCGAGCGTCACCGACTCCCGTCCGCAGCGGAATACCAGTCGCTCAAGCTGCCGTTCCGCCACGGCCGATGCTGTGGGGGAACGGCAGTCCTCGTGCCCTGGCTCGGCATCCGATCTCAGTCGTCTTCGAAGGCCAGTCCTTCGACCGCCTCGCTGAGAATCTCCCGGTCCTCGGTCTGGAACTCCCGGGGGGCGGATCGCCGGAAGTGGGGGTGGTCGAGGTCCATCTGCAGGGCCGCGTGCAGCGGTGCCGGGTACCGGGTCCGGTCCGACCAGGACAGGGCCTGGTCGCACATCCGCGCGACGGCCACCGCCAGGCCTTCGCGGGACACGGCCTCACTGACGAACATCGGGGTGACCTCTCGGCTCGTCAGTGTGTACCAGGGGGCTTTCAGCTCGCTCTCCGGCTGGAGGCCCGCCTTCTCCGGCAACGCCCGCCAACGGGTCTTCCACTGACCGAACCGGGTCTTGCCGTAGTTCCTCGGCTCCGTCACCACCCACCACGGGTGTCCGGGGCCGCTGTCCTGCGGGCGGAACAGGTCGCTGCTGGTCTTGCTCTGCTTCTCGTCCCCGGAGGCGAGTCGAGTCGTCAGGTAGGCGATGCTCGGCATCTCGTCGGCGAAGCAGTTGATCCGTACGATCCCGGCCGGCCTCATGTGTTCCGGCAGGCCGGTCCCGGGAAGCCACACCCGGCCGAAGGAGTCGAACTCCTCCATGCCCTGCTTGTTGTTGTGCAGCCCGGGGAAGATCCGGCGTGCCCCGTGCCCGTCGAGGATCACCGCGTACGGCATCCCGTCGAGTTCGTCGGCGAGTTCCTTCAGGCACTCGTTGATGTCGCGGCCCGCCTCGGACCAGCGCTGGACGTCCGTGGTCCCGCTGCTCGTGTGGTCGATGTAGTTCCTCTTGTGAAACTCGCTCTGCGCCACCCGGTACGACTCCCAGTACGGATGCAGGTTCGACCAGCCGAGGATCCGCCACCGGCCTCCCGGCTCCGCCGACGGGATCAGGCAGGACGCGGTGACGACCCGCTTCGGCTCCGCGCCGAACGTGTCCGACTTCGACTGCCGGCGCACGTGGATGCCCAGGAACGCCATGCGGGGGATCTCGTGCGGGTCGTCCGGTGTGTACAGGGCCCGTTCGTACCGGTCGTCGACGACCCCGCAGGACCGGTTCAGGTCGAGCAGGGCCATGAACGCCCGGTGGTCGCTGTCCCGATCCTTCGGGATGGTGATCACCCTGCGGGTCCTGGTCCCGTTCCGTCCGGTCTCCGTCGTCGCGCCGACGATGTACTGGCTGGGGACGAGTTCGGTGGCGAAGGCCCTGCGGAGCTGGAACTTGGCGTCCTTCGCCACGAGGTCCTTCCGGGCTTCGGCGGACTTCATGCCCTGCTGTTCCTCACCGGGCTCGGGGATCTCCGTCTCGCACCACGCCGCGAGAACGACCCCGTCCTCCCGGAACCTGTCGACGACGCCCCGGACGTTGTCCAGCCGGCTGTCGTCGGGGCCGTGTGCGAGGAGCTTGTTCGCACGGACGAAGACCGCCTCGATGCCGTCGGCGAGCGGAACGGTGTCCCCGTCCTTCGGGTCCATGTCCACGTCGCGTCCGTGGGAGTGAGCGAGTGCGCTGATCATCCGCAGCCGGGTCTCCTCCCGGTACCAGAGGCACATGATCCGAAGCCGCGTGAAGTCCTGGTCCTCGATCGACGAGCGTACGCTGTCCGGCGTGGGCAGCCCGCAGAGGTTCAGGAACTCGCCGGTCTTCTTCCGCTCCTTCTTCTCCGCCGGGGTGATGGTGTGGATCCGCTCTCCGAACACCGTGTCCACGGCGCCCAGGGTCAGGAACTCGGCCTTCCCGGCGAAGGCGCGGTCGATGTGGTCGTGCAGCATCGCGAGATGGTGCAGTCCCGCGCCGGAGCCGACCTGGAACGAGCGCTGCTTCGGGACGAGTGGGCGGATCGTTCCGGGCTTCTCGGTGACGCGCTTCGCGGCCTTCTGTTCGTCGGTCTTCGGCGCGTTGAGGGCATCGGTTTCGGACCGTACGCGCTCATCCACCGTGTTCAGCGCGGTCGCGTCGGCGTCCAGCTTCGCGAGGATCTCCAGGGCCAGCCGGTTGGTGTGCTTGAGCTTCCTGCCGTCCAGGTCCACCAGGAGGATCGGCCCATCGCCCCGGTCGACCATGACCTTGCTGGACCAGATCACCGCGTCGTTGACGCGCCGCATATGGGCGTCCAGGTTGATCACCGGCTCGGGCCGGCCGGGGTGGGTGGACATGTTCACCGAGATGCGGGACAGCGCGTACTGCGCCTGCCACGGCTCGGGGTTCTCGGGGTAGCCGCTCTCCAGTGCCTCGGGGGTGAGCGGGTGCGGGAGGGCGGAGAAGGCCGGGCCGATCGGGTGACACCACGCGATCAGGTCCCCGGAGCTGTCGGGCCGGTACCAGACCTCCGCGGTGTTCTGCGTGTGCTTCCATCCCGAGATCCTCATCGGGAAGTCGCCGTTCTTACCCGCCTTCTTGGACTTCTCGAGAACCGGCTCGATCTCCTGATCGTGGAACGGGACGTCGGCCATCCTTTTCGCCACGTGCCATCGGATGGCCTGGTAGGCCCACGACGGTGGGTCCGCGATCGCGGCGTCCTCGCCGGGAAGGATGACGTCGACGAGGCGCCTGCTCACGCTGTCGGTGCCGGCGACCAGATCCGCGAGCGACGAATCCACGCGCAGCGGGATCTCGTCGACCGGGATTCCGCGCACGACGCCTTCTAGGTAGGTGAAAACCTTCCGAAGGGACTTCGGCTCGACCGGCGCCAGGGCGACCATGAAACGCAGGTACCTGTCGAGGTGCACGTAGCCATCGGTGAGCTGCTGGAGGATGTTCGCCACGATCGAGTAGGGCAGCAGGAACCGGTTGCGGTCCGCTCCCTTGGGTGCCGACCTCCGTTCGTCCCGGGCCTGCTGTTCCAAGGCCTTCCACGCCTGCTGGGTGATCTCGTCGAACTCCCACACCTCGGCCGTCATGCCGTCCAGCAGCGCAGGCGTGCACAGGATCGTCGTGGTGGGTGCGGTCAGGTCACGGCGTCGCGCCATGCGTCGGGTACCTCATTTCTATCTCTGTGCGGGCTCGTGCCGGCACCGGGTGTGCTACTTGTTCATGTCCGCGTACGCCAGGAAGGCCTTCAGGGCCTCGCCGTACAGTTCCTCCATGACCGTCCGCTGGTCGGGGGTCCAGGCCCGTTCGATCCGGCGGATGATGGCGGCCATCCCCGCGCTGAAGGTCGCGTCGTTCATCGACTCGTCGACGATGAACAGCCGCATGTCGGTCTCGCCACGACGTCCCCGGCCCGCCAGTTGGATCAGCTGGACGATCATCGTGGCGACCAGCTCCTCCTGCAGGTCCGTGGTGATGTTCGAGAAGTTCGCCGGCGACCGGAGAATCATCATCAGCCGTGCCCACGCGGCGCCCTGCGCCGCGTGGATCGCCTCCAGTGGGCGGTCGCTTCCTCCGGCTGGCAGGGCGTTCATCCCTGCGGCGTTCACGCTCGCGTGCAGCCAGGACGTCGCCTCGATGCTCAGGTACGGGCGCGTGCAGAGGTAGACATCGTGCACGGCCGATCGGACCCCGACCACGATGTTCAGCCCGCGGTAGATCAGCGGCAGCGGGGCCACCAGGACCTCCCCGAGGTCGGGGAACTGCTCCAGCTGCTCACGGGTGATCCGGGTGACGTGCGTCGGGACGTTCTTCTCGTACTCCTCCGGCCTGTCGTGGCTCCTGACCAGGACACAGACGCGGTGGGTGAGCCCCTCGGCCATGGCCACGCCTGAAGCAAGGTGCGCGGCCTGCTCGTAGGAGTTCGTCGCGAGGATCGCCCTGGCCTGGTTCGGCTTCGTCTTCTCGAGCTTCTTCAGGCGGCGTTGGATCCGCTGCTCGTACATCGCCTGTCCGAGCTCGCGCAGTACGGCGGGCTTGTGTTCGGCGTAGATGCCGCCGATCCGGATCGCCTCGCGGCCCTCCTTGCCGTCCCGGTAGATCGGGTCTGCGAGTACGGTGATCGACTTCGGGCGCACATCGGGAATCCACCAGCGCACCGGCGCGTGGACGTGCTCGCTGACCGCCTGGGGGAAGAAGGAGGTCGCGGACAGGCCCAGGACGGGCCGCTCGACTCCGGCCGACAGCAGCGCCGTCAGGCCGCCGAGCTCGGAGACGAAGGTGTGCGGGTCGCCACCGATGATGCGCGTCATCAGTTCGGCGTTGGTCTCGCGCTTGTCCATGCCCTTGAGCTGGAAGCCGTTGATCGACGTACCGATCATCGCCGTCGGGTAGAGACCGCTGACAGCGGACGACTCGACGGCGTCGAGGATCTTCCGTACGGACGCGAGATCGAGGTGGCGCATCGACTGCGCTTGGTACCGCAGTTCTTTCAGCGACGCCTCGAGGTCGGACAGCACGGTTCGGGAGATCAGCAGGTTGACCAGTGCGGCGCGCTGCTGGCTGTCTTCCACGCTCTTCGCCAGGAGCTCGTGCAGGTCGGTTTGGACCTCCGCGAAATACGTGTCTCCCCGAGGTGCCACCAGAGCCGTCAGCGCCCGCTGGACACTGCTCCAGTCCGTCGCTCCGTCGGGCGGAACGGGCTCGTCGGCCGGAACGCCCTCGTGCCAGCGCTCGGGCATCAGGGCGTCGAGGAACGCGGCCTGGCCGGGCTCGATCGGTTCACCCTTCACGACCTGTCCGGGGAACAGGAGGGCAAGGATCTCCCGGTCCCTGGACTTGGCCATGCGCCAGCCCGCGTTGTCCCGGCTCGCGCCCTTCGATCCGTCGTCCACCGTGCCGGGGTTCAGCCTGATGCCGTTCTTCGCGCAGGACCACAACAGCGCCGAGTTCGCCATGTGCTCGGCGTGGTTGAGCGAGGAGAGGACCTGTGTGGCGTGGTGGGTGGGGATGCGCCGGAAGTCCTTGCCGATGCTCCACAGGTCGGATTCGACCCGACGCGACGACAGGGTGGTCTCCGTCACGCACGAGTCGATGACGGTGGACAGGAACGCGTCGATCTCGTCGATCACAACGGCGTCGCAGCCCCGCAGAATCGTTTCCAGCACTGTCAGGCCCGCCGTTCCCCTCGGGCGACCGCGCACCTGCCGGCCGTCGAGGACCATGCCGATGCGGGTCGTGCCGGCCAGCAGGTTGGCGTGGCTGGTGACGATGACCGTGGCGTCCTGGGCGTCGTAGAACTGGGAGAACTTCCCGCAGGCCTGGATGAACGGGCAGGCGTGCTGCACGTCGCCGCCCCCGACGGGGGAGAGGGTCAGGCAGTTCTCCTCACCGGGCGGGTACAGGTCGTGGGGCTCCATCAGGGGGCGCTGGGCGCAGCCGTGGGCGAGGAGCCCGATGTCGGACTTCCGGCGGGTCTGCCACGCAGTGATCTCCTCGGCGGAGTTCAGCGCGGCCTGTGTGAGGGCTCGGCGGTGCATGCTCCGGGGCGAGAACAGCGCTGCCACCGTGTGCGGCTCGGGGAGGTGCCCGTGCTGGTGGAGCCAGGCGAGGTCACCGGCGATGCTCCACCTCATGTCGAGGGTGGACTTCACGTCGGGAACGATCAGCGCGATGCGGATCCCGTGGAAGGCTGCCCATGCGGCCAGGACGCGGGTGAGGACGGTCTTTCCACTGGCGGTCGGGGCGTTGAGGAGGTTCACCAGGCCTGAGGTGAGACTGAACTCCGCCAAGGCCTCGTCGGTGGTCTTCAACTGCTTGAAGAACTTCTCCAGCGTGGTGTGCAGATAGGCGCGGTCGGGGTCCTGTTCGTCGAGCAGTGCGGCGATGCGCAGCAGCTCGTCGACCGCGGGGGCGATCCGCTCGCGGTGTGAACGGGTGGCGAGCGCGGGCAGTGCTTCGTGCCCGGGT
Source organism: Kitasatospora sp. NPDC054795 (assembly GCF_053611565.1). NCBI lineage: Bacteria > Bacillati > Actinomycetota > Actinomycetes > Kitasatosporales > Streptomycetaceae > Kitasatospora > Kitasatospora sp. NPDC054795. The sequence goes on along the minus strand of NZ_JBSHAP010000074.1, from coordinate 17,520 downwards.
GCCTGGCGGAATGACCCGGTGCGGTGGAAGGTGATCTGGCGACGGGTGACGCCATGCTTCTCACCGAGGTCGGCGGTACGGGTCTTCCATGTGCCGGGTCCGGCGAAGGCATGGGCGCGGCGCCGCTTTCCCCAGGTGAAGAATGATTCGGTTCGGCTGAGTGCGTAGCCGAGGAAGTCACCGCCGGCGCGGATGCGGACGGCTTCCGCCCGGAACGGATCCTCTCCGTCGAGGACGATCGTCCCTCCGGAGCGGTCGTCGGGGTCTCCGTCGAGGGAAAACGCGCCGGTCAGAGACAGCGCCGCGTTCTTGAGCTTGTGCTCGGCGGCCCATTCGGGCGGGGTGAGGAGCATGACCTGCCGGATCAGGTGGCGCTCGTCCGCGGTGAGGGTGGACCACCTTGACCAGGCCTGGGGCTTTCGGTGGGCGAAGAAGGTCGCCTCGCGGAACCCAGCGGTCATCTCCCCGTTCTCCCCGGGGCGGGGGAAGTAGTGGGCGGTCAGGGCGAGGACCGCCATGATGGCCGCTTCGTCGGCGCGCCGTTCATCGGCCATCGCGGCGGTTCTCCTTGACCTCGTGGACGACCATCGTCAGATAGTCGGTCGCGGTGATCGCCTGCAGTTCGTACCGGCGGGCGGCGGCGTTGAGGTGGTCGACCTGTTCGCTCCGGTGGTCGGGCACGATGAGCCACTTGGCTCCGCCCTGGTCGCCGGCATCCCTGTGGATCTTGGCGATCAGGTGGTTGGTCCAGGTGTAGTCCTTGAAGTCCGCGCTGAACAGGACCTCGCGGGCCGGGCTGATGAGGGCGTGGTCGAACGCGTCGTCGAACGGCCACAGTGCGACTCTGCAGTCGATGGCGGTCAGGTCTTCCTCGAGAGCCTGATGGAGCTTCAGCTCGGGCAGGCCGGCGACGGTGGTGTACCGCCACACGGCGCGGTGCAGGGCGAGGTGGTCGGAGGCACGTCGGGGCTGTGGAAGGTCGGGGAGTGTTCCAGTCCACAAGCGGGCGTAATGGGGGGAGGGCCGGCGGCATTCGAAGGCGGGGTGCAGACTGGGCGGCTCGCTGCCAGCGGTGGGAGTGAAGACGTAGACCGCGCCGGTGTCGGCGTGCCACGGATAGAGGCATCGGGCCGTGCCGCGGGCCCGTCGGCCGCTGCCGGTGACCGTGACCTTCATCGGCCATCGGCAGGCCGTGCACGGGAAGAACCAGCCGTGGTGCTGCGCGTACTGCTCGATCGGCTGGTAGAACCGGTTGGCCTGCATCGGCAGGAGGAGGTCGGGCAGGCCGCCGGCGGGGACGACGGGATGGTTGATCAGTGTGGTGCGGTGGCGTTGGTAGAACTCGCCCTTGATGGACCTGAAGACGGATTCCTGGCTGTACTCCGCGTCGAGGTCCTGGGCGGTGACGCCTTCGGGGCTCCTACTGAGCTTCGACGCCTTCCGGCGGACGAGTTCGGCCTCGTGGCGGAAGTCGAAGCCGCCTGCGGTCAGGACGCCGTCGGGGTCAAGGAGTCTGACACCGTCCAGATCCGTCGCGTCGAGCCAGGTGGGGATCAGACCTTCAAGGTCGCCGGCCAGCTCGCCGCTGAGGCGCTCCAGGAGATCGTTGAAGGTGATGCGGTGCCCTGGGCCGAAGGCCGCCATCAGGGAGCCGTGCGCGTGCATGAGCCGATCGACCCTCTCGGCCGGTTTCAGGCCGGGGTGCGTCGCGGCGTTGGAGCAGATTTCGAACGCCTTGACGACGTCGAGAAGGATGGTGGCGTTGTCCCGTGCCCCGGACGGTTCTGTTGGCGCGTCTTCCACGGGGCGGACTTTAGGGGTGATCGGGTGAACAGTTCCCGGTATTCGGCTACATCGGACCGTTCAGGTGAACTTCGAGCTCTTCGGTGTTGACTCCCGGGTACAGCTGCTGGTAGTCGGCGAGGTGGTCAGCGGCGTGGTCGAGCCCCGAACGGGTCGGATACCAGTAGTGCGGCCCGCCCTCGGCACCGTACGGCTGCCGGTGTTCGATGAAGCCCCGCGCCGGCACCCCTTTGCGGACGGAGTGCCCGACCGCGAGGTGATGGGTTCCGCGGCCTGGCACGTCTCCGTCGGAGATCGGCGTCTGCACGATGATGCGGACCAGGAGGCGCCACAGCCATTCCGACAGCAGGCCCGCGGGAGTGGCGACGCGTTCGATCCCGAGGCCGGAACGGGCCGCCGACCGACCGACACGGGTCAGCTCGACGCGGGTCCGCCTCACCTCGCCGATCGACGGGAGGTACACGGTGTCCTGGTGGCGCACGATCAGGCCTCGTCGTTCCAGTGCGCTCAGAGAAGCCCCAGCTCCCGGATCGTGGACACCGGCCGTACGCAGACGTTCCTGTACAGGGGTGTACCCGACAGCCCGAGTGGGTGCGTGAAGGCAGAACAGGAACCTGCGCCACTGCGGTGCCGGGGTGTACGGCGAGCCGTCAAGGCGCCGCTGTACCTGTTCCTTCTCCTGCTCCTGGTCCTCATGGAACAGTTCCCGAAGGTAGAGCCGCTGGCGGTCGTTCAGGGAGTCCCACGTCTCCCGTGTCCGAGGATCCGGAGCCCGCTTCGACGGCGGCGCGATGCCCGGAGCGGCGACGCTCGTGTTCGTCCTCCGCCATGCGTCGATCAGCAGCCGCAGGGGAACCCGGTACAAGGCGGCGAGGGCTTTGGCGATCGTGGCGCAGTCCGCTGTCGATCGCCATTCCCTGCCACGGACGTGGCCGCCCTGTTCCAGCGCCCGGATCTTGTCCGCCGTCATCTTCATGTGGGCGGTGGTGCGGTACTTCCTCAAGTGCGTCGCGACCTGCTCGGCACTGAGGGATGCGGTACGACGCAGGTCGCGCAGGGTCTCCTCTCCGCGGCGCCCCTGCCCGATGGCCTGGGCATCGCAGCGCAGCGCGGCGAGCACCCGGCCGAAGTAGCGGTCGCCGATCTCCCGTACCCCGGCTTCCCAGTACCGCACGGCTCGGGTGGTGACGCCGACCTGTTCGGCGAACTCCTCGACGCTGAGCCCCGCGAGCTCGCGTCGGTGCGTCAGCCTGGCGGGCATGTCGGTGTCGGCTGCCATGAGGTACAGCAAAACGTGGGGAACTGTTCACTGCAACTACCGCATCGAAAGAACGTCACGACGGGTCGCTTCAAGAGGCCAGGGAAGGTCCTGCCCCGCTGTCGACGGGAAGGAGCGTCGCAGCTGAGTAGACCTACGAACGGCCCGCAGCACCGAGTGGACGACGACCGGCAACCGTCCGGGCGGGGAAGCCGGGGCCGACGCTACAGCGAGGGTTTGTACACCTCGACGGCCCCGCCATGGCGCAGGATGAAGGCCGGGTCGGTGTCTGCGGGGTGGTCTGCCAGAGGGCGCAGGCAGAGGCCCGCCTCTGTGATCGTCCTGACTGCCTGGAGCGTGAGCATGTCTCCGATCCGCCGTCCTTTCTGGGCTACTCGGGGCATGCCGACGATCGCGAACCGACCCGTGTTCTCGACGCCGACATGGCTGGCCAGACTGATGGCCGTCTGTGCGGCGCTCAACGCCTCTCGGGCTTCCTGAGCGGCCAGTTCGGCCTTGATCATCTCCAGGACGACAGGTCGGCTGTACGCCGACCGGGCCCGTCGTGCGATCTCGTTGGCACTGGCGCCCTCGCGAAAGTCGCGCGCCATAGCCCGCGCCACGTCCTGCTTGGCCCGTTCCAGCCTCTTCAGTGCGGTTGTCGTCCTGTCCGGCACTTTGCATCCTCCTTCTTGGCGGCTCATCTATGGAGCTCGGTGGTCAATCCTTTGACCAGGGAGCTGATCAAGGGATTGACCGGCAGAAGTCCGGTGACCAGGGTGGATGCAATAGCGATTAGGCCACGGCGCATACGGAATCTCCGTTAAAGCCCGCGCGCCTCTCGAGGCTGTCGCTAACGTAGTCGACGTGTCCAACCTGGTCGTTCTGATCGGGAATGGATCGGGGCGACCCGTGAGGGCCGCCCCGTGCCCGCTGGCTAGGCGGAAGGCCGAGGTCACCAGTGGTGGTGGTCCGTGATGGTCGCCAGCGCAGCCGCGAACTGCGTCAGGCGAACCAGGAACAGCCACACCTGGTTGCCTCGGCCGATCACCGGTGGCGTTCGCGACTTCCTGACCAACGCGGTCAGGCGCTTCTTGAACTCGGCCATGTTTCTCACCCCCTCCCGTCCTCGTGGTTGCGCTAACGGAGGGGTGAGGTGACAGGCCGTCACCGTGGTGGCAAAGCTATGGCGACCCGCTGTCCGGTGCCGCCGATTCGATAAATCCCGTGAACAGCCGCCCTCCGGTGTGGGACCCTGTGCGCCCGCACGGCCCAAGCTCGCTCGGAAGCGGTCAGTACCGCTCGTTCGATGCCTCGAAGAGGAAGTGGGCATTCCTGGAACGGCCCCCGAATATGCTCGCGGCAGGAGTACGGGGACGCGTTTTAAGGGGGCTATGAGCCGGGTTGTCGTGGTGCACGGGGTGGGGCGGCAACTCGACACCGCCGAGACCCTGCTGGCCGAGGTGGAGCCGGCGCTGCGCGGCGGGGTCGGCCTCGCGCTGCGCGAGGACCCCGCGCTCGGACGGCTGGCGGACGGCGACATCGCCCGTGCCGGATACGGGGACCTCTACCGGCAACGCGGTACGCGCGGCGAGCCGTACTACCGGGCGGAGGACGTCGAGCCCGGGTTCGAGACCGAGTTGCTGGAGGCCTGGTGGCGGGAGGCCGCCCGGCTCGAGCCCGGCATTCCCGGACCTGACACCCGTGTCGCGGCAGGGGCCGGGCCCACTCCCGCTTCCCGTGGCGCGGTCGGCCATCTCGCCTCTCGCCCCCCGGCCGTGGACCGGATCCGCCGCGCCCTGCACGCCCTCACCCGCACCCGGTTCTTCGGTCCCGTCTCCGACGGCCTGCTCGTCTCGGACCTCAAGCAGGTGCGCCGGTACTCCACCGAGCCAGCGCTGCGCGCCGCCGTACGAGCCCGGGTCGAGGAGCTGGTCACACCAGACACCCAGGTGGTCGTGGGGCACTCGCTCGGATCGGTGGTCGCCTACGAGGTGCTGTGCGGGCTCCGGCCGGAGCGGCCGCCGCTGACGCTGGTCACCCTGGGCTCCCCGCTGGGGCTGGCGGGGCTGGTCTTCGACCGCCTGCAGCCGGCCCCGCGGCAGGACGGTATAGGGGTCTGGCCAGCGCCCATCAAGCAGTGGACCAACATCGCCGACCGGTGCGACATGGTCGCCGTCGTCCGCGAACTCGCGCCGAGGTTCGGTCCGGAGGTCCTGGACGTTCCGGTGGACAACGGCTCCGAGATGCACAGCCCCCGCGGGCCCCGGCTCCCGGCACGGCGACCTGGTGCGCGTCGCCCGCGCCGGCGCCCTTACGGACCCACTCGCCGTGATGCGCGCGCTTCGCCCGCTCGGACGCCACTCCGTCGCCGACAGCCGAGGTGAACCGGAGCTCGACGAGGAGGCCACCGTCAGCGCCGGTGCCGACCAGCGCATGCTCATCCCCGTGCTGCGTCCGAGGCCGGGCCGGTGGCTGGACCTCGCCCTCGTCATCGACACGCACCGCTCGATGGTCCTCTGGCACGACCTCGTGGCCGACCTGCGCCGGGTGGTCACCCAGACCGGCGTCTTCCGCGACGTACGGACCTGGTACCTCGGCGGCACCGAGGCCGGCGGCAGCCCCGTCCTGTACACCCGCCCCGGCGGGGCGCCGCGCCGCCCCCAGGAGATCGCCGACCCGTCCGGGCACCGGCTCGTCCTGGTGGTCACCGACACCGTCGGCGGCGCCTGGGGACAGCCGGCCCTGGACGCGGTACTGCGCGGCTGGGCCCGACACGGCTCCGCCGCCGTTCTCGACGTCCTGCCCGAACGCCTCTGGTCACGCGGCGCCGTCCGGCCGTCCCCGCTGTGGCTGCGCACCACCGCCCCGGCCGCGCCCAATGCCCGCTGGGAGAGCACCGCCCCCGGCCGCCGCGGACGCGTCCACCGCCGCCGGGGAACCGGACCGGCCGGCCGCCCACTGCAGGTGCCGATCGTCGAACCGAACCCGTCGGGGCTTGCCGCTCTCGCCACGCTGGTGTCCGGCAGCGGCCGACGCGCCCGGCTGAGCTGCCTGCTCGTCGACGGGGCCGGCCGCACAGGCTCCGGCCCGGGACCGGAGGCCGATGCCGACCTGGTGCCGGAGTGGGAGGACGCGCTCCCGGAGACGGACGGCACGGCGGCATCGGCGACCGCCGCCGTGGTACTGAGGCGGTTCCGTGAGACCGCCTCGCCACCCGCCCGTGAACTCGCGGGCTATCTCTCGGCCGTACCGCTCGTCCTTCCCGTGATGACCCTCGTCCGCCGGACCATGCTCCCGCAGTCCGACCACGGCCACCTCGCCGAGGTTCTGCTGAGCAGTCTGCTCGCGCCATGGGAAGCGCCCGCCCCCGGTACGAGTGCTGACGACCTGAAGTTCGAGTTCCTCCCCGGCGTACGCGACGCGCTGCTCGGCGCCCAGCGCCGCGAGGATGTCCTGCGGATCCGCGTCGCCGTACGCCAACAAGTGGCCGCCTACCTCCGGTCGCACCGCGGCACGCCCGCAGACTTCTCGGCAGCCCGGGTGGCCGACGGCACCACGGGCCGCGCGCTGGCACCCGGGGCACTGCCCTTCGCCGAGAGCGCCGTCGCGGGCGCTGAAGCACCATCCCGACCGAGCGCGACCGTCCCTGTCGCCGACGCGCTCGCAGACCCGGCGCTGCTGGGCGTCGAACCGTCGGAACGCCGCCCGGGAGTCGAAGGGCTGCCGGCCCTGACCCCCTACCACCGACGCGACCTGGACGACGAGCTCTCACGAGCGGTACGCCACGCGGTCGACGGACGCAGCACCGCCGTCCTGGTGGTCGGCGCTCGGGGCACCGGGCGGACCAGGGCCTGTCTGGAGACGCTGCGACAGCTGCCCGACGGCTGGCAGGTCTGGCGGCCCGACGGCGCACTGGACATCTGTACCCGAACGGCGGAGATCGAGCCACGGACGGTGGTCTGGCTCGACGACGCCGAATCGGTGTTCGGCGCCCAGGATCCTGCCGGTGCGGCGGCGGTCGACCTGCTGACGAGGCTGATCAGGGAGCGTCCCACCCGTGCCCCGGTCCTGCTCCTGGGTACATTGCGGACCAACTCCATCGAATACGTCAGGGAGCGGTTCGGAGAGGATCGGCTGTCGCCCCTGATGGCATCGGCCCAGACGGTGATCGTTCCGCATCGGTTCACCTCGCAGGAGGCCTCGGCCGTCAGGCGAGCCGACCGGGCCGACCCACGGCTCGCCGAAGCCGTCCGGGTCGCTGCCTGGGACCGGCGGGTCATTCAGCTCCTGGCCGCGGCACCGTGGCTGCGCCGAAGGCTCGACGAGGCGCCCTCCACCGTAAGCGCGCTCCTGAACGCGGTGCTGGACGCGATGCGGATCGGCCACCGGCGCGGACTGACCGGGTCCGCCCTGGCCACCAGGGCACAGGCCTACCTGTCCGATGAACAGTTCCGGCAACTGCCGTCCGACTGGTTCGCCGACGCACTCGCTCATGCCGTACAGGGCAGCGACTCGGCAGGACTGCTGCAGCCCTGGCAGGAGACAGCCTCGACCGAGACCTTCTACGCCCTTCACCCGCTGGTGGAGGAATGGTGCGACACTCTGATGCCCCGGCTGCCCGGGTCCCTCCGGTCAGTCGCGGCGGCCGGCCCGGAACGCGGCTGGGACGAGGACGATGTCCGGCCGTACTTCGTCCTGTCCTACGCTACCCACACTCGGGCTTCCGATGCGCGGGGCGCGAACGATCCCGACAGCTGGGTCCGGAGCCTGTACCGGGACCTCTGCGAAGCAGTACTGCAGCTCACCGCCGTTCCGGACGGGGCCGCGGTCGGCTTCATGAACGAGCCCGCACTACGGGGCGAACTGTCGGCCAGGCAACAATCCGAGGCACTGGCCACGTGCCGGGTGTTCGTACCGCTCTACTCTCCGAGGTACTTCAACAGCGTTCCGTGCGGCCAGGAATGGCACGCCTTCACCCGTCGGCCGGTCTACCCGGCGAACCTCGGCTCGGAGCGCACCAGCGGCGTCGTCCCGGTGCTGTGGGCACCGATGAGCCGCTACCGGCTGCCGAACGTGGCCACTGAACTCCATTTCAACCACGAGAGTTTCGGACCCGATTACGCCACCGAGGGCCTGTACGCGCTGATGAAGCTCAGCTACCTCCGGCCCGCCTACGAGATGACCGTACAGCGGCTGGCGGCCCGGATCGTGCAGGTCGCCGAGGAGACGGTGATCCCCGTCGGGCGACGGCTGGAGATCAGCGGCCTCCCGAGCGCGTTCAACGCCACCGCCCCGACCAAACAGCTGCGGATCTATGTCCTCGCCGACCGCCGGGACGAGTTGCCCGCCGACCGCAGCCCGGACTACTACGGTGAGCGGCGCACCGACTGGCACCCGTACCGGCCGGACGGATCACCGATCGCCCAGCACGCGGCGCGCCTCGCCCGGCAGCTGGGGTTCGAGCCAACCGTGCACGAGTTCGACGACGAGGCCGAGTCGATCATCGAGCGCAATGACGATGCCCCCGGCCTGCTGCTGCTCGACCGCTGGGCGCTGCGCGACCCGGGCCGGCGCGAGCTGGTTCGGCGCTTCGACCGCTCGGACGCCACCTGGGTGAGCATCCTGGAGCCGTTCAACAGGGACGACCCGGAATGCGGCGAACTCGCCGATGATCTCAGCGAGTTGAGCGACGATGCGCTGCGCATCACCCGGCGGGCCAGTCGGCCGAGCTTCCTCGGCGCGACCGGACCGACCGGGCTGCACACCCTGGAGGACTTCGACGACGCGCTGCCCCGGGCGGCGATGAAGGCCAAGTACGCGTTCGAGGGCCGCCCCCGGGCCGAACCGGAGGAACCGCCGCCGCCCCGGCGGCCGAGCCTGCGGGAACACCTCCAGGACCGGGCGGATGACGCATCGCCGGGCGGCGGGCCGACCTAGGTTCTGTCCCGCCGATCATGTCCGGAGCCAGATGATGGTTGCTGCGACGGTGACGGTGCCCAGGTAGACGTATGCGCGCTTATCGTACCTCGTGGACACAGATCGGTAGTTCTTGAGCTTGTTGATCGCCCGTTCCACGGTGTTGCGGTTCTTGTACCGCTCCTTCTCGAAGCCGGGTGGGCGACCCCCTGCCCGGCCCCGGCGTACGCGGTTCATGGCCTGGTCGCTCTTCTCGGGGATGACGTGGTGGATGCCGCGTCGCCGCAGGTAGCGGCGGGTCCGGCGATTGCTGTACGCCTTATCGGCGCTCACGCTGTCCGGTGTGGTGCGCGGGCGGCCCGGCCCGAGGCGAGGCACCCGAATGCGTTCCATGACTGGCTCGAACTGCAAGCAGTCCGCCCGCTGGCCTGCCGTCAGCAACAGTGAAAGCACGCGGCAGCGCCCGTCGGCACTCAGGTGAATCTTGGTGGTGAAGCCTCCTCGGGAACGACCGAGCGCCTCACCTCCTGCACCACCTCCGCCAGGCGGGCGCACAGTCTCACCCACGGTCTTCCGCTCTGGTGTGCCATCGCGGCCGCCCCTTTTGACGCGGCGGGCGGCGGAACTTTCCGCGCGCCAGCCGCATGCTGGTGGGCACGGATCGAGGTGGAATCAACCGAGACGTCCCAGTCGATCCCACCGGCGGCATCGGCCTGGGCTTGCACCTGCTGGAGTAGCCGTTCCCAGGTTCCGTCGGCCGACCAGCGCCGGTGGCGCTCGTAGACGGTCTTCCACGGCCCGTAGCGTTCAGGCAGGTCACGCCACTGCACCCCGGTTCGCACCCGGTGCAGGATGCCGTTGACCACCTGACGATGATCGCGCCACCGCCCGCAGCGGTTGTTGCCCGTGGGCAGGAGCGGCTCCAGACGTCGCCACTCCGCCTCTGTCAGATCCCCCCGACCAGTCACGCAAGAAGCAACGAACCAGTGGGTGACATGGGTACGGTCAGCACCTGCGATGCCACCACGCCAACTCCGGGTCTTCCGTCGGCTCGTGATGCGTCCGCCCGAGGAGTACCGCGTCCAGGCGCTCGACCTGCACCCGGAGTTCGCTGGCGGCCCTTGGCGGAAGCATGAACAGAGCCTCTTGCAGCTTGTCCCGGGCCCAACCCTCGCCGCAGCAGGGGCAGGTGAACTCCGCTTCCCATTGCCTCCACCGGCGCCTCGTGCCGTGGACGCGCACGGACCATACGCTCAGCGCCACCGCCACGATGCCCGGAGACAATCGCTCCCGTTCGAGCACACGGACAGCGGCATTCGCCGCTCCCGACAGACCTGGGACATCGCGATACCGCACCCAGGGCATACCCCAGCCGCGTTCCCGCGGCCGAAGTGAAGCTGGTGTTCTACGAGGCACGGCCCCTTCGAATGCAAGTCATGGACGGCATCCTCCCACATTCCAAGATCGGCCGGACAGAACCTAGACAGCCCCCGCCTCGTCCAGCCCTCTGGGATGCCCGCGGCTTCCATGACACGAGGCTCCTGACAGAACGGTTCTCACCTCGCGCCCATGGGACGCATTCAACGGTCACGGGGCACCAGATCGCCCAACGCCTCCTCGAAGGCCGTGAGCGGATACTGCTCGCTTCCGCAACCGGGCATCTCAAGCTTCTTGAGCTGCCCACCGACGATGTGGGACCTCAGCGGTACGGGCAGGGCATCCGGCCACAGACCGGTCCGCTTGCCCTCGGAGAGCACGCGCCGGAAGGCGCCGGTGGAGCCCCGGAGGCTCCGCCCGTTCGCCTTCAACTCGTCGGCGCCGCACTCGCCTTCGCCCTCGACGACCTGGAGCAGGATCTGCTGGGCACGTGGCGGCAGGCGGTCGTAGTACGAGCGGGCACGCTGCGGCGTCCAGCGGTCGTCCGGCACCGCGGTCACGACCGCCGCCGGCGTGGCGGCGAGGGCGAGCAGCTTCTCGAGCACCTCGAGGGTCGGATTCTCCACGGTGATCGTGATTTTCATGAGGGAACACTGGCAGCTTGGAGCACTGAACACAAATAACCTCCACAAACGTGTCCTAGACGATGCCCATACCTCGGGCTTCTCTTGTGTATCAATCTCTGTGTTGCGTCCTCTAACTGGATTTAGAGGACGCAACACAGGGCCTGATACAGATAGGCTGTCCCGGACGGATCATCAGCCTGCTGTACCGGAAGGAGAGCGCCCGTGGATGCCGAGGCGTCGGACGGCCTGCCCGTCCTGATGGAACGCTCCACCGAGGTCGTGGTCGCCGAGCTGGTGGACGACAATCAGGCCCTCGCGCCGCTCGCGCACACCGGAGTCGACCCCAACGAGACGCTGACCGAGGACGCGGCCGACGACCTCGCCTCCGCCCGGCCGGCACGCACCAGCCAGACCTACGCCGAACAGTGGCGCTACTTCGCCCGCTGGTGCGCCGACAACGGCCGCCACCCCGGGCCGCGCACCAGCGAGGCGAACATGGTCTCCTACGTCTCCCACCTGCGGCGCCGCGGCGGCCGTGACGGCACGGGCGCGCCCGTCAGCTCCCTGCGCCTGGCGATGGCCGCCATCCGAGACGCCAACGCCCGTGCGGGGTACGAGAACTGGCCCCCGAAGAAGGCGACCGCCGAACTGATCCGCAAACAGGCCGCCGAACACGCCCGCGCCCGCCGCACCCCGAAGTCGAGCCCGCCCGTCGACGCCGCCCGCATCGCCCACCTCCAGCAGGGCACGACCGCCGACGTACCGCTCGCTCGCTGGCGCGACCTCACGATCCTGCACCTCGGCTACCGCACCCGCGCCCGGCGCTCCGAGCAGGCGGCCTACCGGATCGACTCCGTCGTCTTCGAGCGCCTGGACGACGGCACCGAGCAGATGCTCGTCGGCAAGCGCATGTCGAAGAACGACCACTGGTCCACCGGCCGCGAGTACGTCGTCCGCGACCCGGTGGCGATCACCGTCGTGCGCACCTACATCTCACTGCTCGCCGAACTCGGCCAAGCAGCACCGCAGTTGCCACTGCTGCGCGGCATCACCCGCTGGGGCCGGCTCATGCCCGTCCCCGTCTCCGGAACCGGCATGACCGGCCACTCGGTGAACCGTGCCTTCAAGCGCATGGTCACCCGCACCCCCGGCTTCGACGCCAAGAACGCCACCAGCCACGGCCTGCGCGCCGGCGTCCCCGCCGACCTCGCCGCCCAGGGCTACAGCGCGGCGGAGATCCTGGTCATCACCGAGGACTGGAAGTCCACCACCATGGTCGAGAAGTACGCCAAGGCCGGCCTCCGCCGCGCCGGCAAGGACAACCTCGGCCGGGCCCAACAGGCCCTCGACTCCCTGGTCGTCCCACCGCCGACCGGTCCCACCGGATAAGAAGTCCTCTCATTTGGCGAGTCGGCGATAGCAGATGAGTGCTGCGGCGATGCTGGCGAAGGCAGCGAAGTGCTCGGCCTTCCGCCAGGACAGGTAGGAGCGGATGAACTCGGCAGGGTCGCCCCTCCCGGAGACGTATAGTGCGTCCCATGTCCAGCGAGCGGGGAGAGCCGGAAGCTCTCAAGAGCGCGAATCCAGCGACCTACGAGAACGTGTGTGCCGCGATCCTGGTCTCGCTCGACTACGCCAACTTGGACATGGACTTCCCCCGCATCGTGCACTGGCTAAGGCAGCTGCCCGCAGGAGACCGCGATCGCCTCCTGGGCGAACTGGAGGCAATCGCCGCGACTGATGCGATCCGCCGGGACGACGCGACGTACCTGCTGGACGACCTCGGGCTGCGCCACATCCACTGGGAGCAGCCCTAACAGCCATCTCGCCTGGCGAGCTGGCGGTAGCAGATGAGGGCTGCGGCGATGCTGGCGAAGGCGGCGAAGTGGTCGGCCTTGCGTTCGTAGCGCCGGTGGAGCCGGCGGAAGCCGCCCGACCAGGCCGTTGGGTCGGCCGCGCGGCGAGGTGCCTGCCGTGGCAGGTCCTTTTCCGCGCGGCCTCCCGCCGAACCGGACATGACAGTTTCCTGGTCATCCGGCTCTCCAGTGATCACGACGTGAGTGATCTGGCCGTTCGTTCCTTGTGGATGCGGTCATGGCAGGCGGTGCAGGCCACGAGGGTCTTGCGCCGCCGGTCGAGCATGACGCGCGACGCGACCATCGCACCCAACTCGCCCAAGCCACTTGACACACAGAGGCGCTGTGAAGTCACAAGCACCCGTCCGGCCGCGTGCGTGGTGACGCCACCAATGAGCCGACAAATCCCAAACAGGACAGTCGAGACGTCAGTCAGCCGAGGGGTCAGACCCACCAGCGGCGTCACCACGAACATCATCACTGTCAGCCGATGACGGTCGGCAGGCCGTGCTGGACCGCGGCGTTCTCTCTGCGAGCGCGGAGGTCGGCCGTTCTGGGTCATCGACGGCGGCCTCGCACCGCTCCTCGCCCAGTGCGACCGCGGTGGCCAGCACCTTGACCGCGGGCAGGTTGAGCATCAGCACGGACAGGATCTGTTCCAGGTCGGCGGCGAACCGCGTCACCGTGCGGGCCGGGCACAAGTGGGCACCCAGGTCCTCCAGGAGCCCGCCTACCGCGTCTGTGCCCGGATCGCCGGCCGCGGTCCGACGCAGTACCAGCAGGACCTCCCACAGTGCCTCCAGGCGCCAGGCGGGCAGGGTATGTACACCACCGCCTGGCCGGCGCCGCCCTCGGGGACCGCCTCGGCCAGGGCCTCGATCGTCAGGCCCGCCGTCAGCAGCAGGTAGCGGTTGTCGTCGTGATGGGCGTTCGTTGCGGCGGCCGTGGCGAGGTACTCCAGCACCTGGTCACCCAGATAGGCCACGTCCCGGATCCAGCCCGGGCGGGCGGGTAGCACGCAGACACGATCCGGACCGGCAACTCGTGGAGTCTTCATCCCATCAGCCTCCCAACACACCAGGCCCGGGCGCAGGAAGACACCCGGACGACGCGGCCCCGCGGTACGACCGCGCTCCGCCGAGTTGTGGCTCCCCGGCGCCGTCGGCTCCGTCACGACCGCGACCGAGACCGCCCAATCCCCCGGGGGCAGCGGCGCGGCGGCGGTCACGGCCATAGGCACGGCTTTACGGAGCACAGGGCGTGTTATTGCCTCGGACCGACGCGTTCGCGATCCGGGCGAGGCGCCCGTGTCGGATGGATACAGCCGTTTCTTTCCTCTTGGTCGTGTTGTGCGGGTGCGATCACAACCGGCGGATGCTACCAAGAACCACCGACGGGGCATCCCTGATTGTTCGCCAACCACCCTGCCTGCAGGGGAATTTATCTCTCTTTTATAACTCCTTCACACTGAGGGTGGCGTCCCTCGGGGCCGACTCCACCTCCTGAAGAGGTGATTTTTCCGTTTTTCTCCCACCACCAGGCCGGACCTTCGCGCGCTTTGATCACAATGCGGCATCCGATCCCCCCTCTCGTCCGGAACAGAGACCTCCTAATTCGACCCGGACCGTCACTGCCGGCTTGCATGATGGGGACGCCTGCAAACCGCACAGAAAGTGAAGGCGATGCACCGTCACAATGCCCACCGAATAGGGCGAACCACCCGGAGAACGGCTACCGCGCTGATCGCGGCCGCCGCCGTGAACATCGCCGTACTGGGCCACGCCCCCGCCCAGGCCAACACGGGAAGCGCCCGGCTCGAGGTCCCCTACAACCGGCCCCCGGTCCTCCACGACTACGCGGCGTGGGAGAGTCAGTGGACGCCGGGCAGCAGCAGCAACGTCAACGTGCCCTGTATCAGTGACCCGGCGGCCTGGCCCACCGTCGGGCGCAACGACGTCGTCCTGACCGCCAGGATCTCCGACCCGGACAGCGACGTCGCCCTGAGCGCCAAGTTCGAGGCCTGGAACCACGACACCGGGCAGTTCTTCCCGCCGGTCTGGGCTGGAGCTCCCAACGGTTCCTGGGCCGTCACGAGACTCGGCGCCGACAGCCTGCGTGACGGCGGCCGCTACAAGTGGCACGTCCAAGCCGAGGACGGCATCGCCGGATCGGGCTTCGGGCGTGACTGCGGATTCAACGTCGACAGCACGCCTCCCTCCAAGCCGACCGTCGCCTCCGCGGACGGCCACAGCATCGATGTCAGGGAGGTGCCCGCCCGCACCCCGCGCACGGTCAAGTTCGCTTCCAGCGACCAGTTCGGCCTGAAGGGGTTCTGCTACTCCCTCAACAAGCCGCTGCCCGTGGTCAACCAGGGCTGCGGTGGCACCTGGGTGGACGCCGGCCCGGACGGGACCGCGACCGTCACGTTCACGCCCACCCTGTGGCCAACCACCCGGCTCACCGTCCAGGCCATGGACAAGGCCGGCAACCTCTCCGCCTACGACGGTTCGGACGGCGGCCCCAACTCCAGCACGACGCTGATCACCACCGCATTCCCCAACTTCGTCCACGACGCCACCGATCTGGCCCTGACCGGGGACCGACCCGGCGACCTGACCGGTGATGGGCACGCCGACCTGGTGGCCGCCACCAGCACCGGCGAACTCGTCCTCTACGCGGGCCACGGCGACGGCACCTTCGACCAGCCCCGCACCGTCGCCAACCCGGGCTGGTCCGGTGCCCAGGTCACCCACCGGGGCAACTTCACCACCCAGAACCCAAGCCAGACCGACGACGGCTACGAAGACTTCCTCGTCAAGCAGGGCACCCGGCTCTACCTCTACGCCGGCAACGGAATGGGCGCCCCCGACGAGTCCCGGCGTACCGAACTGTTCCACCCCAGCGGGGGCGACTGGTCCGCCACCAACCAGATCCTCGCCACCGGCAACCTCGACGCCCGTGCCGGGAACGACATGCTCACCAAGGACGGCGACACCCTCGTCCTCTACAGCGGCACGACGGCGGGTCCCCTCGCCTCCGAGATCGGCACCAACAAGTTGAATCCAGGCACTGTTGTATCCGCCTCCGGCTGGAGTGACTACGACGTCCTCGCCCCCGGCGACGTCAACGGCGACGGCATCCCCGACCTGCTCGCCCGGCGCAACACCACCGACCCGAACGACGCCGAGTACGGACGTGTCCGCCTCGTGCTCGGTGCCCGCAACGCCGACGGTCGCGGCTACCAGGCCGGCAGCCCCGCCACTGGCAGCGTGTACGCCAGCGGCTTCGACCCCCAGCACCGGCCCCTGATCACGTCGCCCGGCAACCTGCACGGCAGTGTCGCCGACAGCGGCAGGGGCTACCCCTTGTTCACCCCGACTCCGGGCCAGACCATCGGCGACGTCCTCGCCACCACGCCCGCCGACTCCGCCACCCCGGTGACCTACTACACCGCCGACGGAACCGCCCAGACCACCACCTGCCCCACCGGCTGCCTGCTGATGTACCCCGGCACGCCGACCGGGCTCGGACAACCGCGCCTGGCCGCCCAGGGCAACCTGCACACCGTCACCGCACTCGACGGCGGACAGAGCCTGCGCAGCCCCGCCACCACCATGACGCGCGCCGCCAACGGCACGCTCGTCGCGGTCAAGGTCACCGCCGACGGCAACCTGTGGGCGACCAACCAGACCGGCACCACGGGCGGCTTCCGCAGCTGGTACCAGCTCAGCGGCCAAGGCGTCCACACCGGCGACCCCGCGCCGATCCTGTCGCCGGCCGCCGGCGGCACCGTCCACGTCTTCGCCCGCACCCGCGCCGGACAGATCGTCGACTACGCCCAGGCCGGCCCCGACGCGTCCTTCAGCCCCGCCACGGCGGTCGGTGGCTCCGCTCCGGTCTTCGCCCGGGACCCCGCCGTCACCCTCACCGCCAACGGCAGCATGATCGTCACCGCCGTCGACACTGGCGGCGACCTGTGGGCGACCAACCAGAGCGCGCCCGGCTCCGCGTTCGGCGCCTGGTTCAAGGTCAGTGCCAGCGGCGGCCTCACGGGCCGCCCCGCAGCCGTGACATCCCCCGCAGGAGGCGGCACTGTCAACCTGTTCGTCCGCGCCACCAACGGCCACATCGGCTTCTTCGGCCAGGGCGGCCCCACCAGCGGATTCAGCCCGGGCGCCTACCTCGGCGCCACCTCGCCCTCCTTCGCCGGGGACCCCAGCATCACCACCGCCTCCAACGGCACCATGGTCGTGGCCGCCATCGACGTCAACGGCGACGTCTGGGCCATCGACCAGGCCGCGCCCGGAACACCGTTCCGCGAGTGGTACAAGATCAGCCTCACCGGCGGCACGGGCGGCGCCACCAGCATCGTGCTGTCCCCCGGAGCCGGCGGCACCGTCAACATCGTCGCCCGCACCACCAACGGCCACATCGCCCTGTTCGGCCAGGGCAGTCCGACCAGCGGATTCAGCACCGGCGCCTACCTCGGCAACCCGAACATGATCTTCGCCGGAGACCCGCGTGTCACACTCCTCGACAACGGCGCCATGATCGTCACCACCACCGACACCACAGGCACCACCTGGGCCATCGACCAGGACTCACCAGGAGAGTCCTTCCGCTCCTGGTACCAGGTGTAATCACCAGGACAGAAAGATCAACAGGTCGGCCGGCCTGGCAG
>NZ_JBSHAP010000073.1:35610-45460 GCF_053611565.1 Kitasatospora sp. NPDC054795 | reverse complement strand
GTCCTGGAAGCCGGGCAGCAGCAGCTTGCCGGTGAGGTCGACGACCTCCGTCCTCGGGCCGATCAGCTCCCGGACCTCGTCGTGCCCGACGGCGGTGATCCGCCCGCCGGTCACGGCCAGGGTGCTCGCCCGGGTGCGGGCCGCGTCACCGGTGTGGACGGGGCCGTGGGTGAAGACCAGATCGGCGTCGGTCATGGGTGGTGCTCCGTTCTCGGGTCGTGCGGGGTGGTGCGGGCTGCGGCTCAGCGGGCCGTGCGGAGGAAGTACGGCGAGCGGCGCCGCCAGCGGGCCCAGGCCGCCACGGGCAGTCCGCTGGCGATCATCGCGATCACCACGGAGAGTTCGAACCACCCGTTGTCGGCGGCGAGTTCGAAGTGGTCAGTGGAGTCGTAGAAGGTCCAGGCCAGGTAGCCGCCGACGGCGAGCAGTGCCGCGGCGCCCAGCAGCGGGCCGACGACCGCGCGCAGGCCCTCCAGCACGCTGGTGCGCAGCAGGTGGCGGAAGCGGACGGCGGCGGCGACGGCGGTGAGCGCGTAGTAGAGGGCGACGACGATGCCGATCGCGTTGACGGCGGCGGAGATGAGGTCGTTGACGGTCGGGATGGCGATCGCGCACAGGGCCAGGGCGACGGCGATCGCGGTGATGAGGAGGGTTCCTGCGGCGGGTGTGGCGTGCCGGGGGTGCAGCCGGGTCCAGACCGGGCCGAGCACCTGGTCGCGTCCCATCGCGTACATCCCGCGGGCGGTCGGGATCACCGAGGACTGCAGCGAGGCCACGGCGGAGAACATCAGCGCGATCAACGGCAGTGCGGCCAGCGGCTGTTCGGCGAGCTTGGTACCGAAGTAGGTCAGTCCGTGGGCGCCGTTGTCGGCCAGCTCGTCGATCGGCAGCACCCGCTGGAAGGCCGTTCCGGCGAGCAGGAACAGCGCCAGCATCACCACCAGGGCGAGCGTGCCGGCCCGGGAGGCGTCGCGCGGGTCGCGGACCTCCTCGCCGACGCTGAACACCGACTCGAAACCCCAGTAGCAGAACACCGCCAGCACCATGCCCTGGGCGACCGCGTCGAAGGAGGGGATGTCGAAGGGGTTGAACCACTGGAGCGAGAACGGCTGGTCGCCGGCGAACAGCCCGTAGCCGCAGAAGCCCAGCAGCACGACGTACTCGAAGATCAGCAGGGTCTTCTGCAGCCTGGCCGCCAGGTCCAGCCCGCGCACCGCGACCAGTGCGGCGCCGACCAGCACGACCAGGCCGATCAGGGTGCACTGGACGGTCGAGTCGGCGTCGAGCCGCAGGCCCGCGACGCTGCGGACGTGGGCCAGGTCGAGGAGTTGGACGATCGAGGAGCCGGTGACGGTCGTGGTGTAGGCCATGAAGACCACCGTGCCGACGGTGTTCACCCAGCCGGTGAGGAAGCCGAGCCAGGGGTTGAGCGTGCGGCCCACCCAGCGGTAGCTGCTGCCGGCGTCGGGTTCGGCGGTGTTCAGCCGCCCGTACCCGCCCGCGATGGCGAGGACGGGGAGGAAGGCCAGCAGCATGATCGCGGGGAGGTGGAGTCCGACGACCCCGGCCATCAGCCCGAGACCGATGCCGATGCTGCTGGTCGCGGCGGTGCTGGAGGCGGCGATCGCCGCCCCGTCGAGGAGGCCGAGGGACCTGGGCATGGAGACGTGGGAGCCGCTGGTGTCCGTTCTCGGACCGCTGCCCGTGGCGTTCGCCGTCGATGCCAAGGGATCACCGCCTTGGGGGTGTTGGTGTGGGGGGTGGGGGAAGTGCGAGCCATGAAACCGGGGGAGCCAAAATACGTCAATGCTGTTGTCATAAGAACGGTGACGATCGTCCGCCGGGTCGGGTCCGCGTCTACCGGGGCCTCGCGTCGGCCCTGCTACCCGATCGCCCGCATGCCCCTGGCGCGGGCGATCCCCGACGCCGTGTCGGACCCGAGGAGGTCGAGGACCTTGCGGGCCCGGCCCGGTCGGCCGGACGAAGCCAGGACGCCCCCGCTGAAGACCGAGTTGATCGCGGTGTCGCCCGGCAGCGGGCCGACGACGACGACGCCCGGCAGGTCCGTCAGCTCGCTGCGCTGCTGGAAGGCCAGGTCGGCCCGGCCGGACGAGAGCAGGCTGCCGGCGGGCACCCCCGCCGGCGCCTGTACGAGCCGCTCCGAGAGCGTGCCGGTGAGCCCCAGTCGGGTGATCAGCCCAATGAGAGCCGTCCCGCTGGGACCGGTGGAGTACGCGACCCCCGTCGCGGACAGGAGCGCGGCCCGCAGGTCGGATTCCGAGTCGAGCGCCGGTACCGGCGCCCCGTCCGGTACCGCGGCGACGACCTGGGAGACCCACAGCGGGCGCGCCGTGCCCCTCAACACGAGTCCTTCCTCCTCCAGTTCGGCCAGTGCTCCTGCGGCGAGGACGAGCAGGTCGGCCTCGGCGCCCTCGCGCACCCGCCGTGCGACCTCGACGCCACCTGCGGACTCGAAGCGCACCGGGATGCCGCAGGTGTGCCGGAGATGTTCGGAGAGGTCGGCCAGGACCGGCCGCGTCGCCATCGAGGACAGTCCGGAGATCTCTTGGTTCACATCGCCTCCTTGGGATCCGGCAGCCGGTACGACGCGTGCCAGGGGGCTTCGCGCCGGTCTGCGAGACTGGCCGGATGATCACACCCCGGAGCACGGCGGCCGGAAAGGTCCTTGAGGTCCTCGCGGCCTTCGACCGTGAGCACCCGTCGCAGACACTGTCGGAGATCGCTCAGCGTACGGGCTTGGCCTTGAGCACCACGCACCGCGTGGTCACGGAGCTGGCGGGATGGGGAGCGCTCGAACGCGCGGAGGACGGATCGTGGCACATCGGGCTGCGCCTGTGGGAGATCGCTTCGGGGTGTCCGCGGACCCAGATCCTGCGCGACGCGGCCCTGCCGTTCATGCAGGATCTCTACGAGGCGACCCATGAGAACGTCCAGCTCGCGGTGCGCGAGGGCACGGAGCTGGTCTTCGTCGAACGGATCGCGGGGCACGGGTCGGTCGAGGTGGTCACGATGGTCGGGTCCCGGTTTCCCGTCGGCTCCACCGGGATGGGCCGGGTGTTGCTGGCGCACGCGCCCCGGGAGATCCAGGAGGAGGTCCTCGAATCGCCGCTCCGGGCCTGGACCCAGCACACCGTCACCGACCCGAAGGCGTTGCGGACGCAGCTGGACCGGATCCGCCGTGAGCAGGTCTTCGTCAGTGACCGACAGCTCTCGGAACGCTCGGTCGCGGTGGCCGCGCCGGTGCGGATCGGTCGGGCCGGCCCGGTGAGCGCCGCCCTGGGGATCGTCATCGCGGCGCGGGGTGCGAGCCGTGCGCGCGGGCTGCGCGAGCCGCTGCTGAGGGCTGTGCGGGGGATCTCCGACGAGCTCGGCAGGCGGGCCCGGACGACGGCCTGACCGACGGCGGCTTCCGCCTGGCGGAAAGAGCGG
Organism: Kitasatospora sp. NPDC054795; assembly: GCF_053611565.1. Lineage (NCBI taxonomy): Bacteria > Bacillati > Actinomycetota > Actinomycetes > Kitasatosporales > Streptomycetaceae > Kitasatospora > Kitasatospora sp. NPDC054795. The sequence goes on along the minus strand of NZ_JBSHAP010000073.1, from coordinate 42,010 downwards.
CGACGGGGCGGGGGGCCGGATGCCAGCGTTCGGGTTGTTCGCAACCCCCACGCAAACCGCTCAGGAGATGCCATGGCCGATGCCATCGTCGACACTGTCGCCTCGGTCCCCGTCGCCGTCGTCGGTGCCGGCCCGGCCGGACTGATGCTGGCCCATCTGCTCGGGCGAGCCGGGGTGGAGACGATCGTGCTCGACACCCGCACCCGGCACGAGATCGAGACGACGCACCGGGCCGGCATCCTCGAAGCCGGCGCGGCCCGGGACCTGGTCGAGACCGGCGTCTCCGAGCGGATCCTGCTCGACGGCCACGAACACGAGGGCGTCGAGCTCCGGTTCGGCGGCCGGCCGTACCGCGTCGACTTCAAGAAGCTGGTCGGCGCATCGGTGTGGCTCTACCCGCAGACCGACGTGTTCATCGACCTGGCCGACGCCAGGGAACGGGACGGCGGCACGGTCCACTTCGGAGTCAGGGACACCGAGGTCCTCGACATCACGACCGACACCCCCCGGGTCCGCTGGACCGCGCCCGACGGGACCCGCCACGAAGTCCGGGCACGGTACGTGGTCGGCGCCGACGGCTCGCGCAGCATGTGCCGCGATCTGGTGCCCGAGGACCGGCGGGCGCGCTACGGCAAGGAGTACCCCTTCGCGTGGTTCGGCATCATGGCCGAGGCTCCGACGAGCGCGCCCGAGCTGGTCTACGCCCACTCCGAGCACGGGTTCGCGCTGATCAGCCAGCGCTCCGAGACCGTGCAGCGGATGTACTTCCAGTGCGCCCCCGACGAGGCCGTGGACGCCTGGCCGGACGACCGCATCTGGGAGACGCTCCAGGCCCGGGTGGCCGGTGAGGACGGCTTCCGGCTCAAGGAGGGGCAGATCATCGAGAAGACGGTGCTGCGGTTCCGCTCCTTCGTTCAGGAGCCGATGCGCTGGGGCTCGATGGCGCTGGCGGGCGACGCCGCGCACACCGTACCGCCGACCGGCGCCCGCGGGCTGAACCTGGCGCTGCACGACGTGAAGGTCCTCGCCGGCGTCCTGCTGCGGGCGCTCGGCGGCGAGGGCGCGGCAGCGCTGGACGACTACCAGCCGCGCGCCCTCCAACGGGTCTGGCGGGCACAGAACTTCTCGTACTGGATGACCCGGCTGCTGCACACCGCGCCCGGCGCCACGCCGTTCGACCTGCGGCGCCAGCTCGGGGAGCTCGACAACGCGGTGGGCACCCGGGCCGGGCGGACCTTCCTCGCCGAGCAGTACACCGGCTGGCCCACCGCAGCCCAGGACTGACCCGGACCCCACCAGGAGAGCATGCATGATCATCGACTGTCACGGCCACTTCACCACCGCACCACCGCAGTTGGCGCACTGGCGGGACCGGCAGGTGGCCGCGGCCGACTCCGCCGGCGACGCACCCGACCCCGACACCCTCAGCATCACCGACGACGACCTGCGCCAGGCGATCGAGGGCAACCAGCTGCGGCTCATGGACGAGCGCGGCAGCGACCTGACGATCTTCTCCCCGAGGGCCAGCTTCATGGCCCACCACATCGGCGACTTCGAGGTCTCCTCGGTGTGGGCGCGGATCTGCAACGACCTGGTCCACCGCGTCAGCACGCTCTACCCCGACCGGTTCGCGATGGGCGCGATGCTCCCGCAGTCGCCCGGCGTCGACCCCGCCACCTGCCTGCCCGAGCTGCGCCGCGCGGTCGAGGAACTCGGTGCGGTGACGGTCAACCTCAACCCCGACCCCTCGGGCGGCAGGTGGACCGCTCCGCCGCTGACCGACCGCAGCTGGTACCCGCTCTACGAGGCGATGGCCGAGTACGACATCCCGGCCATGATCCACGTCAGCACCTCGTGCAACCCGGCCTTCCACACCACCGGGGCCCACTACCTCAACGCCGACACCACGGCGTTCATGCAACTGGTCCAGGGCGATCTGTTCGCCGACTTCCCGACGCTGCGGTTCGTGATCCCGCACGGTGGCGGCGCGGTGCCCTACCACTGGGGGCGGTTCCGCGGCCTGGCGATGGCGCTCGGCAGGCCGGACCCCGGGACGCTGCTGGACAACGTCTTCTTCGACACCTGCGTCTACCACCAGCCCGGCGTCGACCTGCTGACCCGGGTCATCCCCAGCCGGTCGGTCCTCTTCGCCAGCGAGATGATCGGCGCGGTCCGCGACATCGACCCGCACACCGGCCACCACTTCGACGACACCAAGCGGTACGTCGACGCCACGCCGCACCTCTCCGACGAGGAGCGGGCCGCCGTCTACTCGGGCAACGCCCTGCGCGTCTACCCCCGCCTCGCCGCCCGCCTCGCCGCGGCCGGCCGCTGAACCCAGGAGAACGAACGCATGGAGCACACCGAGATAGGCGTCGTCCACACGTCGGTCACCCGCGCCGCCCCCGAGGCGGTCGCCGCACTGTCGGCGTTCGGCGTGGCGACGATCCACGAGGCCATGGGCCGGGTCGGACTGATGCGCCCCTACCTGCGCCCGGTCCACCCCAAGGCCCGGCTGTGCGGCACGGCGGTGACCGTCCTGCTGCAACCCGGGGACAACTGGATGCTGCACGTCGCCGCGGAGCAGATTCGCGAGGGCGACGTCGTCGTCGCCGCCTGCACGACCGAGAGCGAGGACGGGTTCTTCGGTGAACTGCTCGCCACGTCCTTCCGCTCACGGGGATGCCGGGGCCTGGTCATCGACGGCGGCGTGCGCGACGTGGCCGACCTGGAGGAGATGGACTTCCCGGTCTTCGCGCGGGCGGTCAACGCCAAGGGCACGGTGAAGGCCACCCTCGGCTCGGTCAACGTGCCGGTGGTCTGTGCCAACGCGCTGGTCCGGCCCGGCGACGTCGTCGTCGCGGACGGCGACGGCGTCGTCGTGGTGCCTCGCGAGCGGGCCGCCGAGGTCGCCGAGGCCTCGGCCGCGCGCGAGGCGGGGGAGGCGGGCAAGCGCGCGAGGTTCCGCGCGGGCGAACTCGGCCTGGACATCTACGGCATGCGCGGCCCGCTGGGCGCGCTCGGGCTGCGGTACGAGGACTGAGGATGACCACGACCTTCGAGAAGACCCCCGGCTGGCTGGACTGGTACTCCGGTCCGAGCCGCCCGGAGTTCCACCTGCCCCCGGGCGCCGTTGACGCCCACTGCCACGTCTTCGGGCCCGGTGCGGAGTTCCCGTTCGCCCCCGAGCGCAAGTACACCCCGTGCGACGCGTCGAAGGACCAGCTCTTCGCCCTGCGCGACCACCTGGGCTTCGCCCGGAACGTGGTGGTCCAGGCGACCTGCCACGGCGCCGACAACAGCGCCATGGTCGACGCCCTGCGAGCGTCGGGAGGCCTGGCCCGCGGGGTCGCGACGGTGCGTCCCGGGATCGCGGACGCGCAGCTGCGGGAGCTGCACGAGGCCGGTGTGCGCGGGGTGCGGTTCAACTTCGTCAAGCGGCTCGTCGACGCGGCGCCGCAGCGGGACCTGTGGGACGTCGTCGAGCGGATCAGACCGTACGGCTGGCACGTCGTCGTCTACTTCGAGGCCGCCGACCTCGCCGACCTGCGTGAGTTCCTCCTCTCGATCCCGGTGCCGCTGGTCGTCGACCACATGGGCCGGCCCGATGTCGCCAAGGACCCGTACGGCCCGGAGTTCGAGGCGTTCCTGGACTTCCTGCGGGCCCGGCCCGACATCTGGTGCAAGGTCACCTGCCCGGAGCGGCTGTCGGTGAGCGGCCCGCCGGCCCTCGACGGGGAGCGGACGGCCTACCGCGACGTCGTCCCGTTTGCCCGGCGCGTCGTCGAGGAGTTTCCCGACCGGGTGCTGTGGGGCACCGACTGGCCGCACCCGAACCTCACCGACCACATGCCCGACGACGGCCTGCTCGTCGATTTCGTGCCGCACATCGCGCCGACGCCGGAGCTGCGGCACAGGCTCCTCGTCGACAACCCGATGCGCCTGTACTGGCCCGAACCGGACTGAACCGTCCCACGAACGGAGGACCCACCCATGTCGCTGGACAAGAGCTACAAGCTGGTCCCGGGGACGACCGTCTTCGACGCCGAGCAGTCCGCCAAGGGCTACCACCTCAACCAGTTCTGTATGTCATTGATGACGGCCGAGAACCGGCACAGCTACCTCGCCGACGAGCGCGCCTACCTGGACGCGTGGCCACTGCGGGAGGAACAGAAGCAGGCGCTGCTCGACCGCGACCTCAACGCGGCGATACGCGAGGGCGGCAACATCTACTTCCTCGCCAAGTGGGGTGCGACGCTGGGATTGTCGTTCCAGCAGATGGCCGGCTCGATGACCGGCATGACCGAGCAGGACTACCGCGACATGATGGTCGCCGGCGGCCGCTCCATCGTCGGCAACCGGATCGATCACGCCGTCCTCGAAGCGGCCCACGCCGACCGGACGCCGCCGGCCGAGCACGCCACGATCACCGGCGCCGTCTTCACCTCGCACGTGCCCGCGATCGGCGCGGCGATGGACCACCACAAGACCGACGAGCCCTACTGGCAGCCCGTCTTCGGCGGCTACGAGTACTCCAGGCGGTGGGAGCGGGAGAACCTCCCCGACGTGGTGTTCCTGGTCTACAACGACCACGCCACCGCCTTCGACCAGTCGGTGATCCCGACCTTCGTGCTCGGCACCGGCGCGGTCTACCCGACCGCCGACGAGGGCTACGGACCCCGGCCCGTCCCGGGCATCGAAGGCCACCCCGACCTCGCCGCGCACATCGCGCACTCGCTCATCAGGGACGACTTCGACCTCACCCTCGTCAACGAGATGAGCGTCGACCACGGCCTGACCGTCCCGCTGTCACTGATGTTCGGGGACGTCGAGGCCTGGCCGTGCAAGGTGATCCCGTTCCACGTCAACGTGGTGCAGTACCCCGTGCCCTCGGGTGCCAGGTGCTTCCGGCTCGGCCAGGCGCTGCGCAGGGCCATCGAGTCCTACGACCGGCCACTGAACGTCCAGGTGTGGGGAACCGGCGGCATGAGCCACCAGCTGCAGGGCCCCCGGGCCGGCCTCATCAACCGCGCCTGGGACAACGCCTTCCTGGACCGGCTGGTCGAGGACCCGACCGGCCTGGCGCGGGTTCCGCACCTGGAGTACGTCGAGGAGGCGGGCTCGGAAGGCATCGAACTGGTCATGTGGCTGATCGCCCGCGGTGCGATGAGCGACATCGACGGAAGCGGCGAGATCGAGGTCAAGCACCGCTTCTACCACGTCCCGGCATCCAACACCGCCGTCGGACACCTGATCCTGGAGAACCACCCGCGGGCCGCGGTGCCCGCCGTGAAGGAGTGACATGACTGACGACCGGACCGTCCGGATCGCCCTCGCAGGAGGCGGCGCCTTCGGTGCCAAGCACGCGGCCGCGCTCAGGCGGATCAAGGGCGTCGAGGTGACCGCTGTCGTGAGCAGCTCCCTCGACAGCGCCCGGAAGTTCGCCGAGGAGCAGGGCGTGGGCCGAGGCGTCGCGGCGCTGGAGGAGGCGCTGGCGATGGACGACGTCGACGCCGTCATCCTCGCCACGCCCACGCCGATGCACGCCGCGCAGACGCTGGCCTGCCTGGAGGCGGGCAAGCACGTCCAGGTCGAGATCCCGCTGGCCGCCTCGCTCGCCGACGCCGAGGCGTGCCTGGCCGCGCAGCAGCGCACCGGGCTCGTCGCGATGGTCGGGCACACCCGGCGCTTCAACCCCAGCCACCAGTGGGTGCGCCGGCGGATCGAGGCCGGGCAGTTCCGGATCCAGCAGATGGACGTGCAGACGTTCTTCTTCCGCCGCACCAACCTCAACGCCCTCGGGCAGCAGCGCTCCTGGACCGACCACCTGCTGTGGCACCACGCCGCGCACACCGTCGACCTGTTCGCCCACCAGACCGGCTCGCCGATCGTGCAGGCCAACGCGATCCAGGGACCGATCCACCCCGAACTCGGCATCGCGATGGACATGTCGATCCAGCTGCGCGCGGAGAACGGGGCCATCTGCACCCTGTCGCTGTCGTTCAACAACGACGGGCCGCTCGGCACCTTCTTCCGCTACATCGGCGACACCGGCACCTACCTCGCGCGCTACGACGACCTGGTCACCGGCAAGGACGAGCCGATCGACGTGAGCGGCGTCGACGTCTCGATGGACGGCATCGAACTGCAGGACCGCGAGTTCGTCGCCGCCATCCGCGAGGGCCGGGAGCCGAACTCCTCCATCGCCCAGGTGATGTCCTGCTACCGGACGCTGGCGGGCCTGGAGACGCAGCTCGCCGCCGCCCCGGGCGCGTGAGCGCGGTGTCGTAGGCGGCGCCCGGCGCCGCACCGCCCGGGGGGGGCGGCCCTGGCCGGAGGGGCGGACCCCGCGCGCAGGCGAGTCAGGCGGGGATCTCCGGGACACACGCGAAGAGACAGA
>NZ_JBSHAP010000073.1:0-35600 GCF_053611565.1 Kitasatospora sp. NPDC054795 | reverse complement strand
ACGCTGGCGGGCCTGGAGACGCAGCTCGCCGCCGCCCCGGGCCGGCCGGCGATTCGCTCAGGAGCCGGAACCGAGGCCGAAGCGGTCGAGGCTGCGCAGCCAGGACGATCGCGGGCCGCGTGAGCCGATGTGATCAAGTCCCGGACTGGTTGCGCGTGGTCAGTGTGGCGTCAATGTCCTGATGGACAGTCAGCTGACGAATGGGTGTCTGCCGCTGATCTCCTGGCCGTCCTGTTCTCCCGGTTCGCGCTGCTGAGCGTGGACTTCGTGGTGGGCTACCGCTCCCAGGAGACACCGACAGAAGCCCGGTCGTCGTCGGCGCCACTGGCACCTTCCGCCGGCCCATCCGCACCCACAAGCGGATACACAGTCTTCCCGCCCGGACCACACCCTCATGTCGTGCGGATGCTGGAGTCGGGCCGGGACCCGGTTCTGGAGCGGTACTACATCACCCTGGAGTGGGTGGAGCGCAGCCCGAAGGACGATCTACAGGCTCGTCGGCCCGTCGGCCAGGACGCCTACTTCGAGACGATCGTGTCACCACCTTGTAACAGTCAGCGATGATCAAGGGGCGGCACAGGGTCGGGCCCACCGGCCGGGACCGCCCGGCGAAACCCCGGACGGGCATCGCTCCGGGTGAGAGGTTCGCCTGTTCGGCTCAGCGAGGACGACGGCCGGGAGACGGCGCCCGGAGACCTTCCTACCGTTGGACCCCGGGAGGCTGCATCCCCGCGGAGCCCGGCCGAGGACCTCTCGCCCGTCGGCCACCGCTCACGCCGAACCCGGCAGTCGACTTCCACCGTGACCACGCAGGGTCCGGGTCGAAGGAGATGAAGGACATGAACGCCACGCGCACCGCACGCACGCCCGCGACACCCGCACTGAACCGGTGCCGGACATCACGCCGCCGCCCTCGGGCACGGATCGGGCTCGCCGCGACCGCCACGGCCCTGTCGCTGCTGCCGATCGCCCCGTCCACCGCCAGCGCGGCACCCCACCTCCCGCTCACACAGATCGTGCGGGAGGCCAAGGTGAAGGCGCAGCAGGAGCACCCCGGCTCGCAGTTCTACGACGCGGACGCCGTCCTGCTGACACCCACGACCAACCCCAATGACGTCCAGGCCTGGTGGATCCGCTTCCGGGCCAAGGGCTCGGAGCCGTCCTTCGAGTACAAGTACTCGACCACCGGTCAGTACCAGAGCACGCAGCCGTGGAGCGTCCCGATCGGGATCCAGGCCATCTCCCCGTTCACCATGACGGAGGTCCAGGCCCACGATCTGGCCGTCAAGGCCGGGCACACCGGCGCGTTCAAGCCCCTTTACCTCAATGAGCCCGTCGTGCAGAACCCGCATCCCACCTACTACTTCTGCATTCCCAGCGAGGGCAGGACGGTGGCGGTGGACACCGTGACGGGCCACGTCACCACGCCGTGGTCGTGCTAGTCACCACGGTGTGAGCCCTGTTCGGTGGCCGTCACCCAGAGGGGGTGACGGCCATCGGCGGCGACAACTGCGTCATCCAGCCCGTCTCGACGAGCGGCACGGCGGCCACCGTCGGGGACCTCTGCTGCGGTGATCGCCAGGCGAGGAAAGAGGCAGCCGCCGGGGCCCCAGGACGTTACGGTGCGTGCTCGAACGGCCGTCGGGCAGCGCCAATCGGCTGAGCCGCACCCGACACGACACCGATCACCCCGGCGTCGGGCGGACGAGGTGGATAACTAGGCCCTGTCACACTGTCAGACGAGTCGACCGCCCTCGTTCCCACTCTCACACGGTGCCCACCCTCACACCGGGGCCTCGAAACGTGCCGGGCGTGTCCGGGGCGCCGGGAGGTCGCAACAGCCGCACGCGGCTGGGGGTTGCCTCGGACGACGCCGTCACCAGTGGCCGAGCGGGGTTGGCTCACCAACCCCGCTCGGAGGATTGATGCACGTATCACGTGCCTTGCGTTCGATCGTCGCCGTCGCCTCACTGGGAGCAGCTCTGGTGGCCTCCCCGGCGTGGTTCGCCACGCCCGCCGCCGGAGCCGGCCTCGAGTCGCCCGTCCACGGGACGGCCACGCGGTCCACTGACTCCGGACCCGCGCTGCACCATGACACCTCGCCACCGTTGCGTGACCTGGCACACGGACACGGACAGCACCGGTCCGCCCCCGGCGTCGTGCCCCCCGCAGATGCGCAGCACCCGTCCCTCACCAGGGCCGCTCCTCCGGACGGGGTGGTGCAGGAACACGACGGCAGCCGGGGCCGGATCCGGTTGGACGTCAGTTTCGACGGCATTCGGGAGGCCGGGGGCGTCCCTCCCGACCCCAACGCCTCGGTGGGCTCCCGCCAGATCGTGGAGATCACCAACTTCGACCTCGCGGTGTACTCCAAGACCGGTGCCACGGAACTGGAGCAGCTGACCACCCAGACGCTGTTCAGCGGGTTCGGCGGACCGTGCGAGACCGCTCCGAACCCCGACATCGGGGACCCCGTGGTCCGCTGGGACTCCCTGGCCCACCGCTGGATCCTCAACCAGTTCGCGCTGGACCCGGCAGGCGGCCCGAACCTCCTGTGCGTGGCCGTCTCCAGCAGCGAGGACGCCACCGGCGCGTACTACCGGTACGCCTTCGGGTACCAGCACTTCATCGACCACCCGAAGGTCTCGGTCTGGCCGGACGCCTACTACGCGGCCTTCACCGCCGGGGAGTTCCCCGAGACCTGTGCCTGGGACCGGAGCAGGATGCTGCGCGGAGCCGACGCCGACCAGCAGTGCTACATCGTCCCGACCCCGACCATCCCGCTCCCCTCGGACCTCGACGGCCCGACCCCGCCCCCGCAGGGCGAGCCCAACCTGCTGATCGCCCTCAACCCCGCCTACAACAGCCTGCAGTACTGGCGGTTCCACGTGGACTGGGCGGACCAGACCCGCACCGCCGTCACGGGCCCGGAGGAACTGCCGGTGGCCCCCTACACCCCGGCCTGCATGAGCACCGATCCCACCCGATGCGTCCCCCAGGCCGGCACCACCCAGCAACTGGACTCGCTCTCCTACTCCGCCATGTACCGGTTCGCCTACCGCAACTTCGGCGACCACGAGTCCTTGGTTGTCAACCACGCGGTCGACGCGCCCGGCGGCGTGGGGGTTCGATGGTACGAACTGCGGCTGGACCACGGCCGGCCGGTCGTTCATCAGCAGGGCACCTACGCGCCGGGGTCCACGTACCGGTGGATGGCGTCCGCGGCCCAGGACAGGAACGGCAACATCGCCCTGGGGTACTCGACGTCGAACGCCCAGGACCGTCCCTCGATCAGCGTCACCGGACGCCTGGCGGACGACCCGCTGAACACGATGACGTTCCGCGAGACCACCGTGTGGACCGGCACCGGCTCCCAGACCGGGAGCAACCGCTGGGGTGACTACACCTCCATGGCGATCGACCCGGCGGACGACTGCACGTTCTGGTACACCAACCAGTACCAAGCGGTCGACGGCACCGGAAACTGGAACACCCGCATCGCCTCCTTCCACCTCTCCGGCTGACGCGGCCACCACGGCCACGGGCGACACCCGGGGCGGACGGCACACCGCCGACCGCCCCGGGCCTCAAGTCATCGCCTGTGCCGCGCGGCGACTCTCGCCGGACGGCCTTGGTTTTGACAAACCGAGGCGTCTCCAGAACATCAGCTGACTGTCAGTCAGAACGGCGGATCGCCGCACAGTGCAGTTGCAGTGCCAGTAGCAGCCCCGATCGTTGCTCCGGTAGGGCGTGCGATGAACCGAAGCAGTTGAAGCCAGCTTCCCGAACTCGGCTCAGCGCTACAGGAGTTGGTCGAGGTCGAAAACGGCTGTCACTGGTGCGTGGTCGCTCCACCGCTCGGCGTGGGAGGCGGCCGCTCGACGTGGGCCTTGACGCAGGTGTCCGCGAGAGGAGGGCACGCCCGAGTCGTTCACGGCCGAGGACGAGGAACTCGTGCGGGTGCTGGTGTCGGCGGCCGGTACTGCGGTGGACAATGCGCGGCTGTTCGAGGAGACCCGTCAGGGGGAGCTGTGGCAGCAGGCGCACGCCGCGATCACCACGGCCCTGCTCTCCGGGGACCGGGATCAGAATCCGCTCCACGTCGTTGCCGAGCAGGCCCGGCTCGTCGCGGACGCGGATCTCGCCGCCATCGCGGTACCCGGTCCCGGCAGCCACATGGTCGTCGTCCGGGCCGCTGCCGGGGCGTATGCCGACGTGCTGGACGGCTGGCAGCTGCCGGTCGGCGCTTCGCAGCCCGGGCAGGTCTACCGCACCGGCCACCCGGTCATCACCGACGACCTCGCCACCGACGCACGCTCCTACGCTCCGGACCCGGCCCGGCCCGACAGTCTCGGACCGGGCATGATCGTCCCGCTCACGGACACCGGTCGTACCGAGGGGGTGCTGTTCCTCACCCGGGCCCGCGAGCGCCCGGGGTTCGATCCGGCGCAGCTCGGGCTGCTCGCGTCCCCGGCGTTCCACTCCGCGGTCCTGGAACGCCACTTCGCCCAGGTGTGCCGGGACTGGGCGCTCGGCTTCGCGGCCCCCGACACGTTCGGCGCGCCGGCCGCGGGGGTTGCGCCCGGGACCGTCCCCGAAGCCCACAAGGACGGTCCGCCCGAGGCCGACGTGGTGGTCCGCGGTGAGGCCTGTGGCGGTCGGTCGGCCCTGCTCTCGGTCGGGCTGACGCGCTGGAACGGCGTGCTGGACCTTCCCCACCTCCACGAGGTCCAGCGGATCGTAGCCTCCCTCCCCGATCTGGGCGAGGACGTGAGCCGCACCCGGCCCGCCCTCTACGGCGGGGCCGGATTCAGCCCGCGCCTGCGATCCGCCGAAGCCCACGGCGAGCTGATCCTGGTCGACCTCTCCCGCCTCTACTTCGGCGCCTGACTGCTCCGACCTCGGGCCGGGAACTCCGGGACGTCCCGGCCGGGCACCTGGCCTGGGGCTTCCTCTCGGTGCACGTCGGCGGGTTCCTGCTGATGCTGTGCTCGGCCGTAGCGCTCCCGACGCGGCTGCGGAGCGACGGGGTCAGCGCGCGGGGCCCGACACCGGGGCGAGGTGGGCGGTGAACCAGTTCGCGGCCAGGTCCGCGGCCTGTTCGAGGGTGCCGGGTTCCTCGAACAGGTGGGTGGCGCCCGGAATGACGGCGAGCTGGTTCTCGCAGTTCAGCCGTGCCTGGGCCTGCTGGTTGAGGTCGAGCACCACGTCGTCGTCGCCGCCGACGATGAGCAGGGTGGGGGCGGTGACGGCGGGCAGGCGGGGTCCGGCGAGGTCGGGCCGTCCGCCGCGGGAGACGACCGCCCGGGCGGGGGAGTCGGGCTGCGCCGCGGCCCACAGCGCCGCGGCGGCTCCGGTGCTGGCGCCGAAGTAGCCGACCGCGAGGCGGCCGACGTCGTCCCGGCCGCGCAACCAGCGGGTGGCGTCGGTGAGGCGGCGGGCGAGCAGGGCGGTGTCGAAGACGTTCGTCCGGTCGAACGCCTCCTCCTCGGTGAGCAGGTCGAAGAGGAGGGTGGCCAGGCCCGCCCGGTTCAGCTCGGCTGCGACGAACCGGTTGCGCGGGCTGTGCCGGCTGCTGCCGCTGCCGTGGGCGAACACCACGATCCCCACCGCCCCTTCGGGTATGGCCAGCTGCCCGCCGAGCCGCACCGGCCCGGTGTCCACGACGACTTCCGGATCGTCGGCCTTCGCCCTGGCGGACCGTATGGGCAGCCGCGAAGCGGGTCCGGGTGGCCTGCGGCCGCCCATCCGGACGGCGGCTTCGTCCAGGCAGGCGATCACTTCGGCGTCGGTGGTCTGCGCGAAGTCCTCGTAGAACTGCCCGATCCCGTATAAGTCCCCGGGCGTCGACAGCGCGACCAGCTCGTCCGCCGCGTCCGCCAGCCTGCGGGTCCAGTCCGGCGGGGCGACGGGGACGGCGAGGACCACCCGGGCCGCGCCCTGGTTCCTGGCTATCAGACAAGCCGCCAGCGCGGTCGAACCGGTCGCGACCCCGTCGTCCACCACGACCGCCGTACGGCCGGCGAGCTCGGAGCGGGGCCGGTCGCCCCGGTACCGCCGTGCCCTGCGGTCCAGCTCGACCCGTTCCCGCGCCTCCACCTCGGCGAGGTCCTTCTCGGAGGTCCGCGTCGCCCGCATGACCGTCTCGTTGACGATGCGCATCCCGCCCTCACCGATCGCGCCCATGCCGAGTTCCGGCTGGAACGGCCCGCCGAGCTTGCGCACCACGATCACGTCCAACGGCGCGTGCAGCACCTTCGCGACCTCGGCTGCCACCGGCACACCGCCCCGGGGAAGGCCCAGGACCACGACGTCCCGGCCCGCGAGGTACCCGACCTGCTCGGCCAGGCGCCGCCCGGCGTCCACACGATCGACGAAGTACATGATCCACCTCTTCCGGGATCGCGGCCGGACCCGGACCTCGCGCCGGGCCGCCGCTTTCCACGGTCCTCTTGCCGCCGGACGCGCGCGAGCGACCGAGCCGGAGCGCCGCCGTCAGCCGGCTCCCGGACGGATGCCGGGCACCGGGGGCCGACCTGCCGCAGTGGTGGCGGCGGGGGAGCATGAGAGCAGGCGGGCCAGTCGGCGACCGCACGCCCTCGGAACATCCGGATCCGTCGCGCCGGTCCGTCCGGACAGTCGAGGCGCGCATCCTGGAGGCCCCCTGAGCAGCACTTCCACACCGGGCTCCGCCGGTCCCGTCGTGGTCGGCCTTCCCGTCGTCGTCGTGCCGGGCGAGCCGCCCGCTTGAACCGGCGTGTCAGTGACCGTGGGGCGGGCTGCCCGGGCCGGGCGACTTCGCCGGCTCGGACCTGGTACGGGCAAGGTCCATCTCCGTCCCGGCATGGGCCCACCGGCCCATGCCGGGACGGTTCCGCGGGGCCACGATGAGAAGCAGGCCGACAGACGTCCCGGTCAGCGCGGGCCGGCGGCCGTCCCAGCCGCCTGCCGCACTGCCCCGTCGGCTCGGGCATCTTGGAGGAGGAGGCGAATTCGCATGCGGTCGGAGATCACCGTGGGCCTCGACGGCTCGTCCGAAAGCCTGTCGGCCGCCCGATGGGCGGCGCGGGAGGCCCAACTTCGCGGACTGCCCGTGCGGCTGCTGCACCTGTGGCTGGTCAGCCCCGCCGCGGTGCCGCACGTCCCGAGCGGGGACGTGCGGACAGCCATGGGGCGGCGCATTCTCCGGGACGCGGAGAGCGAGCTGCGCGAGCACTACCCGAAGGTTCCCATCACCTCCGAACTGCTGCCCGCCGCCACTCCCGCCGCCCTGCTGTCCGCCGCGGGCGACGAGGAACTGCTGGTACTCGGTTCCCAGGAAATCGGTATCGGAGGGGGCTACCTGATCGGCTCGCTCGCCCTGTACACCGTCGCCCGCTCCGAGCGTCCGGTCGTGCTCGTGCGTGCCCACGACCACCCGGACGGCACCCTGACCCCGGCCGCGCAGTCCGGTCCGGTCGCCGTCGCCGTGAGCCGGCGCTCCGGCTACGACGGTGTCCTGGAGGCCGCCTTCGACGCCGCCGACCGGCAGCGCACCTCGGTGCTGGCCGTCCATGCCACCAGCCGTCGCCCGTCCCTCACCGTCTGGCAGGGCCCGCCCGACGAGACCGTCCAACAGGCCGACCGCCACGACCTGAGCGCCGCACTGCGCCCGTGGCGCGAGAAGTTCCCGGCGGTGGACGTCGTGGAGCGGCTCAGCGACGACAGCCCCGCCCGGGCCGTCGTCGACGCCGCCGCCGGAGCCCGGCTGCTCGTGGTGGGCCGCGGCGGCTACCGCACCCCCCTCGCGCCCCGCATCGGCCCCGTCACCCAGGCCGCCATCCACCACGCGCCCTGCCCGCTCGCCGTCGTCCCCCACGACTGAGCCGGCGGCGCCCGTATCGGACAAGGAGCGAGGACCATGCACCGCACCGTCCAGGACGTGATGACCCGGGAGGTGGTCGTCGCACACCCCGACACCGCCTTCAAGGAGATCGCCGACCTGCTCGACCGCAACGACATCAGCGCCGTCCCCGTCCTCGACGACGACAACCATCCGGTCGGCATCGTCTCCGAGGCCGACCTCATCCGCCGCGGCGGATGAGGATGCCGACCAGGCGGCCGTGGCGGTCGGTCACCGGTAGGTGCCTGACGCTGCGGCGGTCCACCAGCCGGGCGGCCTCCACCAGGGTCCATCCCGGCCGTGCCGTGCCGTGCCGTGACGACCGGCCGAGCGGAGCACCGACTCCTCCCCTCCGTCGCCCTGTCGACGGTGGCCCACCCGGCCTCCGGACGTGCACTCGCAGCCGGATGCCCGTCAGGGCCGGTCGGCTTCGGTGACGGTCGACGGGTGCTGCTTTCGGGCGGTGCGGCGTTCGATGAACCGGTGTTTCGGGGGGATGCGGCGCAGGGTCAGCAGGCCCAGGGCGGTGGCGGCCAGGCAGGTTGCGGCGCCGAGCCCGAGGCCTGTGCGCGGGCCGAGGTGTTCGGAGACCAGGCCGACGATCGGGCCGCCGATGGGGGTGCTGCCCAGGAAGGTGACCGACCACAGTGCCATGACCCGGCCGCGGAAGCGGGGTCGGCTGACCAGTTGCAGGGTGGTGTTGCCGGTGGCCAGGAAGACGGTGCCGGCGACGCCGACGAAACCCAGGGCCACGAGTGTGGCCGGGATGCCGGGCACGGCTGCGGCCGCCGTCAGCGCGGCACCGAACGCGGCCGCGGCCCCGATCAGGGGAACGACACCCGTTTCCCCGTAGGCGGCGACGGCCAGGCCGCCGGCCACCGATCCCAGGCCCATCGCGGAGGTGAGGAAACCGTAGGTCCGCGCGCCACCGTGCAGGGCAGTACGGGCGAGGAGCGGGAGTACGACCTGGAATTCGTAGGCCAGGGTGCCGATCAGGGCCATCATCGCCAGCGGTACCCAGAGGCCGGTGGTGGCGCGCACGTACCGCAGTCCGGCGGTGAGCTGCCCCCGTCCGCGTTCGACGGGGCGGGTCGGAGCGAGTCGGTCGGCGCGCATCAGGCGCAGGGCCAGCAGCACCGCGAGGAAGCTGGCGGCATTGGCCAGGAAGCACACGCCCACACCGACCGTGGCGATCAGTACGCCGGCCACCGCGGGGCCGACCGCGCGAGCGGTGTTGACCACGACGCTGTTCAGGCCGACCGCGTTGCGCAGCAGCCGGCGCCCGACGATCTCCGGGACGAAGGCCTGGCGGGCGGGATTGTCCACCGCGTTCACCGCGCCGAACGCGACGGCGAGGACCACGACCATCCACAAGCGAACGGTGTGGGTCACCGCCAGCAGTCCCAGCAGCATCGCGAGCACCGCGAGCGTGGCTTGGGTGGCCATCAGCAGGACGCGCTTGTCGGACCGGTCGGCGATCAGCCCGCCGTACGGGCCGGCCAGCAGGACGGGCAGGAACTGCGCGGCGACCACCAGCCCGAGGGCTGTGCCCGATCCGGTCAGTTCAAGGACCAGCCAGGACTGGGTCACGGCCTGCATCCAGGTGCCGACCAGGCTGACCGACTGCCCGGCGAAGTAGAGCCGGAAATTCGGTACCTGCAGAGCATCGAACACCTCTTCATCCTGCCCCGCGCACTCGGGAACGGCGGTGCGAGAACCGTGAGCACGGCCCGCACGTGTCGATCACAGGGCTGAGACAGCGGGGTCCGACGGCGTAGTCGGCACATGACCGCGACCCGCCCTCACCGTCGCCCGTCCGTTCAGGGCCGGTCTCCGGTCCGAATTGGGCCGCCCGGACCACGACCGGCGGAGGGGCCGAGGCCAAGAATGGAAGACAGCCCAGCCGACGCCCAGGAACGGTGGGAGGCGGACACCATGTCCACGTACCCGAACCGGCACAACCCGGTACGGCGAACCTCGGACCACATCCAGTGGTGGCTCGCCCGCATCCTGCTCGCCGTCATGGTCGTCGGCCTTCCGGCCGCCGCTGCTGCTGCCGGCCTGCTGACCCACCGCGCACAGCTGCAGGTGCGACAGGTCCAGTCCTTGGCCCGGCACACCATCACCGCCCACCTGACGGCCCGCGCGCCGGCTCCGTCGAACAACGACTACAGCCAGGTCCTGGCAACCGCAGCCTGGACGGCATCCGACGGCACCACTCACACCGCTACCGTCCGGGTGCGGCCCGGAGAACAGGCGGGCACCCCCGTCCCGCTGTGGGTCGACCACCAAGACGCCGTCACCTCCGCGCCCATCACCCGCAGCCAGGCCGCCGCGGCCGCCTGGACAAGCGCCGCCATGACCGCCACAACCGTCTCACTCCTGTGCCTGGCCACCTGGAAGGGCTCGGTCCGCGTGCTGGACCACCGTCGCTACGCCCAGTGGGACGCGGAGTGGAGCCAGGTCGAACCCCGGTGGTCCAAGCGGCTTTCCAACTGAGCAAAGTCAGCGGGGACGAGGACCCGGACCGTCGACGTCGCCATCCTGGTCGTGGGCGGGACGGGATGTCCCGGAATCGAGGGGGAACACCCGGAAAGGAGAAGAGTTCCGCTCGTCGGCGGCTCCAACGGCCGGGCCCACCGTGGACCCGGAGCACCGGGAGGATGCGATGACGAACCCGCGGATCCTGTCCGGGACCGCTCACCCCGCACTCGGCGACGCCGTCTCGGAGGCCCTCGGCGTCGAACTCGCCGAGCAGCCGCTCGTCGCGGACACCGGCCGCGCGCACCGCACGGACCAGGCCCTCGGGGCAAGCCCCGTCCATCCGTCCTCCCGCTCCGAACTCAGGACTCCGTGTCGACGGCCTTGCATGTCTCGGGAGTTGCCTCGTCTCGCCTCCAGCCGACCGTCAGCCGTCCGGCCCGCTCGGTCACCTCGGTACCGAGTTCGGCGCAGGCAGAGGTGAACCGCTCGCGGATCCACTCCCGCTCCTCGTCGCGGGCGAGGCGGGTGTGGCAGAAGTCCAGGAACAGCGGCACCGCCTCCAGGCGCACCGGCGCGAGATGGGTACGGTCCGGGCCGTCCAGGGTCATCAGGAAGAGCAGACCGAGGTCGTTGCGCAGCGCCGGGTGGACCGCATAGTCGTCGACGAAGTCGCCCAGGTCGTACAGGACGCGGTCGGCGACGCCGTGGAAGACGTGGGCGGAGTGCCCGGCGACGAAGGTCGCCCCGGAGGCCAGGAGTCGCGGAGCCGCCGTGCGCACATGTGGTGGTGGGCGGGACGTCATGTTGGGGCCCCAGTGCGGGGTGACCAGCACCGCGTCGGCGTCCCGTGCAGCCCGGGCCACCAGCGCGGTGAGCCAGTCGGGTACGCCTGTGCGAAGGTCGGTCCATGCGACGCCGGGACGTCGGGCACCGGCTGCGTAGTCCTTCGGATGGTCGGTGACCCCGACCACCGCCAGCCGTACCCCGTGGGCCTCCAGCACGGCGAACTCCCGGGCCGCCGACACGTCCTGCCCGGCGCCGACCGTACGGACGCCCGCCTGCTCCAGCAGGTCGCAGGTATCGGTGAGGGCGTCGAAGCCGTAGTCCAGCGCGTGGTTGTTCGCCAACGTGACGCAGTCCACCCCCAACTCGGCGAGGACCCCTGCGGCGGAGGGAGGGGCACGGAAGAAGAACGGCTTGTCCGGGTCCGGCCAGCGCTCACCGCGGGCGGAGACGCAGCACTCCAGGTTGAGCACGATCAGATCCGCCCCCGCCAGCAGCTCCCGCACCTCGGCGGAGAGCAGCGTCGCCGACACGGGCGCACGCCGCAACTCCTCGGCGACACCACGCCCGAGCATCGTGTCGCCGGCCAGCGCCACCCTGAGCGCCATCGCACTCGCCTCCAGCCGTACCTTCGCGCGCGGCCTTTCCGTCTGCTGCTCGCGCCCCCTTCCTCCAGGCTCGGCCCGTGCTCCGGAGCAGGCAACCCGCCGGTCCGGGCTGCGGCCGGCCGTGACGGACGACGCGTACGCCCGGTGCCGACGTACGCCCCGGATGCGCAAGGCCGCCGGCGGGGACCACCCTGGAGAGGAGGGCTTGCGCCCATGGGGGCGGCGGGCGGCCGGGGCCGAACCGGATAGCCGATGCTGTCGGCGCAGGGCTGTATCGGTCGGCCGTACCGGGCCGGGCTCCGTACGCTGTGCCGACCCAGCGAAACCCGGCCGACCCGGCCGACCCGGCCGACCCGGCCGACCCGGCCGGCGTACCCGGCGCACCCGGGACCAACGCGATGAAGGGAAGGCGGTCGTGGTCACCGCACGGGAGATCATGCGCTCGCGGCCGAGGACGCCGAGGACGCCGTCCGTGCAGTCACCGCAGCGGTGTTCCTGCACATCCCCCCGGAGCAGCTGGAGCACGTCTTCGACACGCTTCCGCACGATCTGCGTGCACTCGTCACCCCCGCGGTGTAGGAGGCCGGACGGCGAGGCGGAACGGCGGGCACCGTGGGCCGGTTACCGACAGCTCCGAGAACGTCGGCCACCAGTGCGCACGCCGCTGAAGCAGATCGCCGGCCATCTCCATCCTCCTCGATCGGTCCTGCCCTCCTTCCATGCTGCTGCGCCGCCCGCGCGAGCGCGATCGGAGACCCACTCGCGCCATGCCAACTTTCGTACCCGCCAGGCGGGTTCACGCTCTGTGACTGCGTCTCGCCCCCGGGTTCGGCGCCCCGGTCACAGATCACCCCGAACGCCGCGCACTCGTCGTCCGCCGGGGTCGCCGCAGCCGTTGCGATCTGCCGCAGCACCCGGTCCTGGTCCAGTGGTCCCGTACCGCTGTCCACCATCGGATCGCCCGCCCGCTTCCGCCGACGACAAGGTTCCCGGATCCCGGACAGGCCGAGGCCCAGCGGATGTTCATCCCGACGCCGCGTCCCGGGCGCTCGGAAGGGCCGGGTGGCCCCGTCCGGTGGAGGCGACCGGACCTTGGACGGAGCGGGTGGCCCGGGCACGGTGGTGGTGTGGGAACGAGAGCGGACTCCACCGCGACCGGCGAGGACCGCACGGTGCGCCGCATCGTGATGGGGGTGGACGGCTCGGCGGTCTCCCGGCAGGCGTTGCGGTGGGCCGTCGACAAGGCCCGGCTCATCGGCGCCGTGGTCGAGGCCGTGACGGCCTGGACGTACCCGACGATCACCGCGTGGGCCAGGACGAAAGCCGATCCCCGGATCGACCGCTCCGCGCAGAAGGCGCTGGCCTGCACCGTCGATGAGGTTGTGGGGCCCGAGCCGTCCACGGAGATCCGGCAGAGCGCGGTCCAAGGCCGTGCCGCTGCGGTACTGCTCCGACAGGCCCGCGACGCCGACCTCCTGGCGGTGGGCCGCCGCGGGTACGGCGGCTTCGAAAGGGCACTGCTGGGCTCGGTGAGCCCGTACTGCGTGGAGCATGCCTCCTGCCCCGTCGTCGTGGTCCCCACAGCCCGAGTCGGACCGCCCCCAGGAGAACTCTGATGACCACTGGAACAGAAACCGACACCCGGGCCCTGCGGGCACTGTTCGCCGTCCCCGGCCCGTTCCTGTCGGTCTACTTCGACCTCGACCCGCGCCCGGAGATGGGCCTGGACACCGAGGAGCGCTGGCGGGGTCTCTGCCGCGACCTCGCGGGCCAGGGGTCGGATCCCCACGAACTCGACGCCCTCACCCGGCGATTCCTGTCCTCCCAGCCGGGCTCCGGCGTCCTCGCGGCCTTCGCCGCCGGCGGCGACGTGGTCCACTCGGCCGTCCTGCCCGGCTGCGACCAGCGCGACCTGGCCCTCAGGGCGTCCCTGCCACACCTGCTGCCGATGCTCACCTGGCGCCAGGACCACCCCGCCCACGTGGTCGCCGTCGTCGACCGCACCGGAGCGGACCTGCGGCTCTACCCCACCGGTGCCACGGACGGCGCCCGCCGCACCATCATCGGCCCGGACGACGAGATCGAGCGCAACCAGCCCGGCGGCCGCTCCCAGATGCGCTACCAGCACCGCGCCGAGGACTCCTGGGAGCACAACGCGGTCAAGGCCGCCGAAGCGCTCGGCACGGCTCTGGCCGAGGTCGACGCCCGTGTGCTGATGCTCGCCGGCGATGTCCGCGCCCGCCAGTACCTCACCAAGCACCTGTCTGCCCGGGTCCGCCGCGACGTGTCCATCCGGCCGGTCAGCGGCAGCCGCAGCCCGGACGGCGCCTGGCCGCACCGCATGGCCCAGGTCGAGGCCGAGACCTGCCGCGCCGGACGCGAGACGACCACGGCCCTGCTGCGCCGCCTCGACGACGGACGCTCGCCCGGCGGCCACACCATCGAGGGCACCTACGCGACCCTGCGCGCGCTCGCCGACGGCGCCCTGCGCACCCTGCTGATCACCGACGGCCTCGCCGGCCGCCGCACCGCCTGGTTCGGCCCCGGCCCCACCGACATCGCCGACCAACCCCCCACCCTGCCGGCCGACACCACCCCGCTGGTACGGGCGGACCTCGCGGACACCGCCGTCCGCTCGGCCCTGCTCACCGGAGTGGACATCCGGGTCCTCCCGCCCGGCGCCCCCGGCGCCCCCGCCCAGGGCATCGGCGGCCTGACCCGGTACACCTGATCCCCGGAACGACCACGGCCGCAGCCATGAACGGAGGAAATCCGATGACAACCGAACCAGTGGCCAGCCAGACACCGCAGGTCGAACTCGAAACCCAGGGCGACCTCCCGCCCGACGCCGCCGAACTCGCCCGCAACAAGGTCCTCACCCTGATCGACGCAGTCCGAGAGCCCGTCCTGTCCGTCCGCATCCGGCTCACCCACATGCACAACCCCGCCACCGAGCGCCCCTTCATCGCCCAGGCCAACCTGGACGTCAACGGCTGCCCCGCCCGGGCCCACGTCGCCGCCGAGACCATGTCCGAGGCGATCGACCTGCTGCGCGACCGCCTCGCCCTCCAACTGGCCAGGCTGCGCCGGCACCGGGAAGCCAAGCGCGGCAGCGAGCCGAAGCCCGGCCAGCACGAGTGGAGGCACGGCGCCGAACCCACCCACCGCCCCGACCACTTCCCCCGCCCGTCGGAGCAACGCGAGATCGTCCGGCACAAGTCCTACTCCCTGGCCCGCGAGAGCGTCGACGAAGCCGCCTTCGAGATGGACACCATGGACTACGGCTTCCACCTGTTCACCGAGATCAACACCGCTCAGGACAGCGTCCTCTACCGCACCGCACCCGTCGGCTACCGGCTCGCCCAGCTCCACCCCCAGCCCGAACAACTCGGGCCCGTCGCCGTCCCGCTGACCGTCAGCCCCACCCCCGCACCCCGGATGGACCCCGCGGTCGCACGACGGCGCATCGACACCTACGACCAGCCGTTCGTGTTCTACGCGGACGAGTCCACCGGCCGGGGCAACGTCCTCTACCACCGTTACGACGGCCACTACGGCCTGATCACACCTGCCGAATAGCTCCATCCACGCACCGACAGGAGCCCGCCATGGCACAGTCACCGCAATCCCCTACCACCGGCCTCCACCCTTCCGGCCGCGACGTCGAGAGCGCTGTCGAGCGCGTGGAGATGCTGGAGGCCCAAGTCCAGGCCCTCGGGCAGGCGATCCGCGCCCTCATTCAGGGTATGGAGGAGATCCCCGACCAGGAACCCGACCCCGAACACCCGGCCCGTGCCGCCCGCCTCGCCCACGAACTCCTGCTCTCCCAGGGACTCTAGGTTCCGGGGAACCGGCCTTTCCCGGCCCGCTGTACGCGCGCCAGACGGTCTTCGCCGTCCACGGGCGCCTGCGCCCGCGACTCGTCGGAATCGACAGCAACGGCGGTCCGGACGCCGAACCCGAGCGCGCACTGTTGGAGGAGGAACTCGATTACCTCTTCCGCGGCCGGTTGTCCGTCCGGGACCACGCCTGCGTGGAGCGGTTCCCGGCCTGCCGTGCCCGCGGCAGCGGCGTGGCCGACGGGCTCGCGGACACGGTCGCCGCGCTGCGCCGGGGCCAGGCCGAGGCCGTCCCGATCAACGGCCCGTTCGACCTGCACCAGCGGCTGTGGGTCGGCATGGCGTCGAAGCAGATCGCCACCAGCCAGACGGAGTTGAGGAACCTGGGGGCTCGTGGCGTGGGGGCGGGATCGCCGGTTCGGGCCGTCCGCGGGAGTCCGGACGGACGCGTCGGTGCCTGCCAGGTGGCGTACCGGGCGGCGGGACGGGTCCCGGTGAGCGGGTCCTCAGCCTGCAAGCCGGTTGATCCGCACCGCGGGACAGAGCGACTCGGCCACCTCCCGGTCGCACGGTTCGGTGCCGGGGGTGAGCATCGATGCGGCAGCCGCGGCGACCCCGAGCGCGCAGGCGCCGACCGGGTCGTCGCCCTCGGCCAACCGGGTGACGATCGCGGCGATCATGCCGTCCCCGGCCCCGGCGTCGCTCAGGGGCTCTCCGGGCAGTGGCGGTGCGTGCAGCTCCATGCGCCCCTGAGCGGTGGAGCACAGCGCGCCGAGTTCCCCCAGGGTGGTGATGGCGACCTCGGCTGCGCCGGCGGCGAGCAGCTGTTCGTTGACAGCGCGGGCGTCGTCGAAGGTGCGCACAGCCCGGCCGACGAGATAGGAGGCCTCGCTGCGGTTGCATCTGCGCAGGTAGACGGCTTCGTGCAGCGACTCGCGCAGGGCCGGTCCCGAGGTGTCCAGCAGCAGTCTGGAGCCGGCTCTCCTGACCCGGCGGGCGACGGCCGTGTAGAAGTCGTCGCGCAGGCCGCCGGGCAGGCTGCCACTGGCCACGACGTACCGGTGGGCGCCCGCTGCCCGTTCCAGCAGGTCCAGGCAGCGCCGTGCCTCCTCGTCGTCGAGTCGTGGGCCGCTCGGCACGATGTGGTAGCTGCGGCGTGACTCGGTCTCGAACAGCACGAACGCTTCGCGGGTTTCACCCGTGATCCCGAGGGCGAGGTGGTCGATGCCTTCCTCGTCCAGTAGACGGTTCAGGCGCCGGCCGATCTCCTGGCCGGCCGTGTGGACGGCGATCGCCCGTCCTCCGAACCGCGCCACGCCGCGGGCGACGTTGATCCCTCCTCCGCCGGCGGCCACGTACCTGACCCGGGCTCGGGTCTTCCCGATGGCCACCAGGTGGTCGATGTCGCAGCAGATGTCGACCGTGGGGTTCATCGTGAGAGTGAGGACCGGTGGCGGACTCTTTTCGCTGCTTTCCGCTGCGGGCCGGCCCGGCGCCTCGGCGGCGCTCATCCCAGTGGCCCGGCGGTCGTTGTCACCGCAGCTACCGCCTGGCGTCCGGTCTGCTCGGCGCCGGTGCACGCGTCGTCGTACTCGGCGTCGCTCGCCGCGGCCGGCGCGGTGTTGTCCTTGACGAGATGGACCCAGGTGCCGTCCAGTTGCACGTGGAGCGGGTTCCACGCGTCGTCGATCACTTCGCTGGTCGCGGTGATAACTCCCTGGCCGGTGAACTTGACCGTGGCCTCGTGGAAGCCGTCCGGGTTCATGGCAAACTCTCCTCGACATCGGTGTACTTCCAGCCTGTGACGGGGCTGAGGTTCGCGCATCCGAGCCGTCTTCCTGCCGCTGATCGCCATCGTGGGACTCTTCCTCTGGTCCGGGCGGATGGCGACCAGGGCGATGAGCGGCGGCCTGAGCGCGGTCGGACGGTCCCGCGCGAAGATCACCGAGGCGGAGCGGCCGAACACCCGCTTCGCCGACGTCGCCGGCTACCAGGGCGTGAAACAGGAGGTCAGCGAGGCCGTCGACTTCCTGCGCAGCCCCGAGCGGTACGCGGCCGCCGGTGCCGAGGGGCCGCGCGGGGCGATCATGATCGGCCCACCGGGTACCGGCAAGACGCTGCTGGCCCGCGCGGTCGCCGGGGAGGCCGAAGTGCCGTTCCTCTCCGTGACCGGCTCCGCGTTCGTCGAGATGTTCGCCGGGGTCGGCGTCCGGCCACGCCCTGGTGGCCGCGCTGTGCGAGCACGCGGACCCGGTTGCCGAGGTCACCATCCTGCCCGCCGGCATGGCTCTTGGCGCCACCGAACAACTCCCCGAGGCCGAGCGGCATCTCTGCAGCCAGGGCTACCTGCAGGACCTGCTGCCCGTCCAACTCGGCGGCCGGGCCGCCGAACCGGTTGTCTTCGGCGGGGGCTCCAGGGGTGCCGCCAACGACCTCGCCAACGCCACCGTCGTCGCCACCCGCATGGTCCGCGAGTTCGGCCCTTCCACCACCCCGGGACCCGTCTATTGCGCGGCCGGAACCCCCCCCAGTACCTCGGCGAGAACCTCGAAGACCGGCTGCGCCGCCCCTACTCCGAGCAGACCCAGCGGACGGTTGACGAAGAGGTGGCGCGACTGCTCCGACAGGCCGAGAAGCGGGCGATCGATCTCCTGCCTGCCCACCGCAGGCACCTCGACGAACTCGCCGGGCCGCCGATGGCGCAGGAGACGGTGGACGGGAAGGTCGTGCTCGCCATCCTCGGCGCGGAGCCGCCGCCCACGCCGCTCCGTAAACCAGCGGAACATTCCCGGGTTCCGAATGAGCCGTACCGGCGCCGCTGGCTACCGAGGCCGGCGCCAACCGCTTGGCGTGCCTCCTCGCCGAGGGCCTTGCAGCTGCGCCCTGCCGTGCCCGGTGGATGGTGGGAGCCTGGTGGTGTGGGTGCTCCGCCGGAGGTGCCGTGTGTCAGAGGCCCGGATTACTGACCTGTACGAGGTGACGATGGCGCACTCGTACCTGGCGGAGGGCATGACTGCTCCCGCGACGTTCAGCCTGTTCGTGCGGAAGCTGCCGCCCGGGCGCGGGTTCCTGGTCGCCGCGGGCCTGGAACCGGTCCTGGACCACCTTGCCCGGGTGCGGGTCGACCAGGAGGACGTGAAGGCCTTCGCAGCAACGCTGGGCCGCCCGTACCGGGACCTGGAGTCGCTGCTCGGGCTCGGTTTCGGCGGGGAGGTGTGGGCGGTGCCGGAGGGGCGGATCGTCCTGGCCGGCGAGCCGCTGCTGGAGGTGACCGCGCCGCTGCCGGAAGCGCAGATCGTGGAGTCGTTCCTGCTCAACCAGGTGTGCCACCAGACGGCCGTGGCGTCCAAGGCCGCGCGCTGCGTGCTGGCATCGGGAGGCCGTCCGGTGGTGGACTTCTCGCTGAGGCGCACTCACGGGCTGCAGGCCGGCGAGCAGGCCGCCCGGCTGGGCGCAATGGTCGGCTTCGCGGGTACCAGCAATGTGGCGGCCGCGCACACCTACGGGCTGCGCGCGGTCGGCACGATGGCGCATTCGTACATCGAGGCGTTCGGCGACGAGGCGGAGGCGTTCCGGGCCTTCGCCCGCGTCCATCCGGGTCCGGTGACGTTCCTGGTGGACACCTACGACACCGAGGCCGGGGTCGCCGTCGCGGCCCGCGCCTTGCGGGAGCTGGGACTGCACGACGGGTGCGCGATCCGCCTCGACAGCGGTGACCTCGGTGCTCTCGCCGTCTCGGCCCGGGGGATCCTCGACGCTTCGGGGCTGCCGCGGGTGCGGATCACCGCAAGCGGGGGACTCGACGAGTACGCCATCGACGCGCTTGTACGGTCCGGAGCGCCGATCGACCTGTTCGCCGTGGGCACGCTCGTCGGGGTCTCGGCGGACGCGCCCTACCTGGACGCCGCGTACAAGCTGGTCACGTACGACGGGCGGCCGATGATGAAGCTGTCCGCAGCCAAGGTGACCGCACCCGGCGCCAAGCAGGTCTTACGCGGCCCGGGTTTCGCCGACACGATCGGATTGCGCGACGAGCCCGTACCACACGGGACCCGCCCGCTGCTGGAGCGGGTCATGGCGGACGGACGGCGTACCGTCCCGCCACGTTCACTCGCCCAGGCTCGCGCGGCCTTCGAGGCCGACCTTGCAGAGCTCCCCGCCGCGGCCCGCCGCCTCGTCGAGCCGGCCGCCCCGCGAGCCGCGACCTCCGAGCGCCTGCGCAAGCTCACGGAGGAGGTACGGGGCCGGATCGAGGACCGGCTGCGAGCCGTCGGAGCAGCGGACCCGCGGACGCGCACGGGCTGACTCGCGAAGTCGGCAGACGGTGTCGGCTCATCGCGGCAGGAGTCCGTGAGTCGGGGGCCCCGGATGCGCCGACGAGAGGAGTGGAGACGTGTCAACGGAAAACACGGGAGAGGGCTCGGCCGAGCCCCGACCGGCACAGCCTGGAGACATCGGGCGGCGCGTGGCCGAGTGTCGGCAGCGCCTCGGGCTCAGCCGCGCGGAGGTGGCCGAGCGGGCCGGCATGGCGGTCGGGTACGTGGAGTACGTGGAGTCGTCGGCCGGTCCGCCGGACATTGTTCCGCTCACGCGGCTGGCCGGGGTACTCGGTACCTCGGCCTGGGAGTTGCTGGGCGGAGGAGTGGACATACCGCCCGGCGGTGCCGTCGCAGCGGCGCACCCGGTGCTTGATGAGCTCCCGGCCTGGGAATGTTGGGCCCGGCTTGGGTCGGGCGGCATCGGCAGGCTGGCCGTGTCGACCGAGGAAGGCCCGGTCGTCCTCCCGGTCAACTTCCGGGTCCTCGACGCCACGGTTGTCTACCGCACCGCGGCTGAGAGCACGCCGGCCGCCGGCGTCGGCGGCCAAGTCGCCTTCGAGGTCGACCACATCGACGAGGCACTGCGAAGCGGATGGAGTGTGCTGGTCAAGGGCACCGCGACGCTGCTGGACGACCCGGAGGTGATCGAGCACCTGTCCCGGCGCGGGCGTCCCGCCCCATGGGCGGGGGGAGAGCGGGATGTGTGGGTGCGGATCAGGCCGTCCGCGATCACGGGCCGGCGGATTCGCATCGCCGACGCGCCGGCACAGTCTTCCGGACCATGACTGGCGGCAGGCGGACGTGCCTGCCGCGAAACGGGCGACACGTGAAGCGGTGCCCCGCGCAGCTGGGCCTCACAGGCCGCGACAGCGACCGCATCGAGGCTGGAGGCGGAACCGTCGACCCCCACGATCACCGGATCACCGGATCACCGGATCACTCACGACGCTCTACCATCCTCTGGTGCAATCTCACGGACCGCAGCTACGATTTCCAGCCTCGGCCCTGCCACTCGTCGCGGCCAGGGGCCTTCAGCCCACGTCGCGGGCCACCCGGCCCTGGGACCGACCGGAAGGGTCGAGGGCGCGCCGTCGATATGGGCAGGCGAGGCCGTTCGGAGCCGTGTGAGCCGGTCTGCTCATACTCCGGAAACCTGCGCGATCTCGCCGACGGCTGCGGTGATGGCCATGGCGAGGCCGCCGCCGATGACGACGCGCAGCGCCGGGCGCAGGACGGTGGTGCCGGCGGCTCGGGCGGCGAGGACTCCGGCCAGGGCGAGGCCGCAGAGGGTGACGGCGACGATGAGCCACAGGCGGCCCGTGGGGGATCCGGCGAGGAGGCCGAGGAAGGGCACCAAGCCGCCGATCAGGAAGCTTCCGGCGGAGGCGAGGGCGGCCTGAAACGGCCTGGCTGCGGTGTGCTCGCTGTGGCCGAGTTCGTCGCGCAGGTGGGCCTGGAGCGGGTCGGCCTCGTGCAGGGCTTCGGCGACCTGCCGGGCGAGGTCGCTCGGGACGCCCCGGCTCTCATAGATGCCGGTGAGTTCGTCGAGTTCGGCTTCCGGGGCTTCGGCGAGTTCGCGGGACTCCTTGGCGCGGTCGGCGGTCTCGACGTCGACCTGGGAGCTGACGGAAACGTACTCGCCCGCGGCCATCGACATGGCACCGGCGGACAGACCGGCCAGGCCGCCGGTGACGACCGTGGAGGTGCTCACGCCGCCAGCGGCCAGGCCCACCATCAGACTGGCGATGGAGACCAAGCCGTCGTTGGCGCCGAGGACGGCGGCCCGCAGCCACCCGGCACGGCCGGCCGCGTGGCTCTCCCGGTGGGGATTGAGCATGTCGAAGAAGGTCATCGGGTCAAGTACTCCTGTCCGGCATTCGAGATCAGTTTCGTGTGGAGTCGGTCGGCTGTCGCTTCGGGGCGGCCGTTTCGGATCGGAGTGGTCGCTCACTGTACGTCGGTGTGCAGGGCGAGGCGGGGGCAGGCGCGGACGGCGCGGCGGGCGTGGGCTTGGAGCTCGGGCGGGACGGTCGTGGCGTGCTGGACGGGGTAGCCCCGAGGCCGACCGAGGCGCGGCCGGCCGGAAGGGGGCTCAGCGCCGCGGCGCGGGGATGTCGGCGACGGCCGGGCCGACCGCGCGGTGGTGCTCCTTCGGTACCCGGAGGGCGTGCTGGAGGTTCTCTCCCGTCCAGTGGGACGCCAGGGCCGGTCCGGAGAACGCCAGTACCGTACCGACGAACACGGAAAGCAGCAGCAGCGACCCGCGCCACCCGCGCCCCCGAACCACGCCTGCCCCGTGTCGGGCCGGCCGGCGGCGCGACAGCTCAGCGCCAACGAGGCGAGGCAGCCGCCAGACGTGGGCCAGCACGTGCACGCCCATGGCCGCCACCCAGCAGACGAAGCTCGCCTTGTGCAGGAAGAGCATCGGAAGCCCGCCCGCGTCCCGCCCGCCCAGCGCCAGCGCGCAGCCGGTGGCCAGCACCGCGACGGTGAGGGCGACGAGCAGCGGGCCGAGCAGCCGCAGCAGGGTCGCCGGCGGCCCCTGGCGGCGGTAGGCCGCGGACCGCGCGTCGTAGCGGGCGAAGCGGTACCCGGTGACCGCCACTTTGAGCGCGACCGGCCCGATCAGCGCCAGACCGATGACGAAGTGCCAAGTGAGCATCGTGTCGAGGAACAGGATCGTCACGCCCTGCGCGGCGAGCAGCAGCAGGAGGACCGTGCCGGCCAGCGCGGTCAGCCGCCTGTTGCCCTCCGGACCGGACTCCGCCGTCGGTATGCCGGAGGTGTCCACTCTGATGTTTCCGGACACCCATCCGCCCTTCGAAACGAATACCGTGCACCCCGGCTGTCGGTAGGCCACTTATGGGGAGGAGTGTGCCGGATCACCTCCTAAGAACCGGTTCAGGTGCACGGCGGACGGAGGTGCGACGCGCGGGGGTGCGCGCGGAGCGGGCACCGTGCGTACGCGGTGTTCCATGGCACCGCGGGGCCGGACCCGAGTTGACGGCGCCGCTGCCGGGCCGGTGAGGACGATGGTCGGGCGGTCGCCGATCGGGTCGAGGAGTTCGGCGCAGTAGCCGTTGCCGGGCTGCTCTTGAACTGGCTGGGGCCTTCGACGCCGCGACGGCCGAGGCCGCATTCCGACCGGCGGTTCACGCCACATTGCGCGGATGGACGACTGCGCCGGGCACCGGCACCGCACGCAGCGGGCCGGTACCCGACGCGCGCCGGGCAGGACGGCGGTTCCTGCCGCCGTCCCGCACCCGTCCGCCTGTCCCGCCGTCACGAACGACGAGGGTCGGCGGCGCGGCGAGGGCAAGTACGGCCGACCGGGTCGGCCGGCCCGGGCGGCTCACATCCGGTCGTCGGAACGACGTTCCGTCAGTCCTTGGACTTGGGGGTGAAAACGAGCACGCGGTCCAGGAGCAGTGAGGAGAGTGCCGGGCGGGTGAGGGTGTCGGGCTGCATGTAGGCACGGGCCCCGACGCGGATCGTGCTCAGGTCGACGGGCCGCTCGGCCCCGTACTGCGCGCAGAAGTCGGTGCTGACGGGCGGGAGGGTGGTGACGTGCGGTCCGGAGGGGCCGCTGTCCCCGGCGCGGGTGAAGGACCAGGCGTAGAGCTTGGCGGCGTCCGCCTGGTCGGGGATGTAGTCATTCGCTGTGCCCTGGAGGTCGATGTTGTTCTGGGCGGCCAGGGCGACGGCCGCGTGGGCGTCGGCGTTGAACGTGACGCTGGAGTAGCTCGCCTGTCCGGTGACCACGTGGTTCGCGCCGTAGGCGACCGCGAAGGAGCCGTCCGGCAGCGAGAAGTTGCGGGTCAGGGGGTCGTCGGCGTCATTGGAGAGACCGTCCACCCCCGTGGTCGGGGGATCGGTGAGCAGGTTGTCCTGCAGTCCGGGGTTCGACTCCTCGAAGCCGCGCTCGACGACCTCGTCGTGCGCGTCGAAACCCGGGTGGGCGTCGATGATCCGCTGGCGCAGGGTCTGCAGGGCCGGGTTGAGGTCGAGTTCGGTGGCTCCGGTCCCGGAGACGCGCAGGTCCGGGACGGGCAGCGGGTCGGGTCCGTACACCGGCTTCGTCTCGTCGCCCGAGGTGCTCTGCGGTCTCACCCGCAGGACCTGGATCGGGGGGTTGGCGCGGTAGTCGTCGAGCGCCTTCTCGTAGCCGTGCTCGGGCACGCTGGTGCGCGTCCCGACGAGGAACTGGTCGGCGTCCGCGTCGAGGCCGAGCTTGTACATGGCCGGGGGGATGGTCATGTCGTTGATCTCGCCGCCGAGGCCGGAGGCTTCCAGCATGTGGTTCACTTCGTCCCGGGTGCGGCCGTTGCCGGTGATCACCACGGCGAAGGGCCGGTTGTAGGGGGACCCGCCGGTCGTCTTCACGGTCTTGTTGTTGATCGGGTCGCCGACGGAGGTCCACACGACCGGGCCGGTGTGCAGGGAACCCTTCACGTTGGTGAGGTCGAAGGAGAAGTACTCCTCAGGCGGCGGCGTCGTACCGATCAGGACGACGGCCTCGTCCTGCCGCAGGCGCCACGTCACGGGCGGATTGGTGTTGGGCGCCTGGCCCGGCACCTCGGGCATGTTGGTGACGATGTAGGGCGACTGCGGATTGGGCCACATACCGCTGAAGAGGACGCCTTCGCAGTACCTGCGGTTCAGGTCGAAGACGGCCTCGGTCCCGGACTACGAGACGTAGCCGGCTCTGTCCAGTTGGTGCTTGAACCGCTCGACCTGTCGGCCGGTGTCGGCCGGAGGCGAGGGGCGTCCGTGGCCCCGGTCCTGGGTCGCCGTGGAGGACGAGGCGTCCGGGGAGGGGGCCGGCGGGGTGGCTGCCATCGCGGTCGGTGCGGTCAGGAGCACGGCGGCGGCCATGGCGAGGACGGCGGGACATCGGCGCAGCGGAAATGTCGTCATGTCAGAGCTCTATGCGGCCCGTCCCGCGCATCCTCTCCACCACGCCGCAGCCACCCCCTGGCCTCACTCATCCGGAACACCCTGGCAGGTCTTCGGAGCCCGGTCGTTGCCGTCTGTCAGCCTGGCTGGCCTGTGGCGTGGGGCGGACTCCCCGGCCACACTTCGAACGCCTGCGAAATCCCCGTCGGCGGTCCGGCGCGGAAACGGGCGCGGATCAGCGCATCGATCTTGATCACGGCATCGGCGCGACCGCTGAGCTCCACTTTCACCGGTCCGGCACCAGTATCCGCGAGGGCAGCCGGCCGTGCTGCGCCTTCTTCGATCGGCGCCGACGTGTCCACCTGCCAGCGGGTGCGGACCACCTGATCGGCGGGTGAGACATAGTCCCCTGCCGTGCCAGGACCAGGGACGACGATCAGCCTGAACGCCTGTCCCACCGTGTCGGCGACCACGTTCGCCACGGGTGGCGCCCCGGAGATCGACATGTGCACCATGGCGCTCGGTTCCCGTGAGTCACTGGTACTGCTCATCGCTCTCCTCCGAGGTCGACTCTTCCCCCAGGGTCTGCCAGTGCGAGGCCTCTCGCATCCGTTCGGCAGGGGAGTCCCGCTCGTGTTCGCGGCCGTCGGTCATGCCCTGACCGAAGCGCGTACGGGCGGCACAGCCACGACGGTTCGTGTCCGGTTCGGCTCCCTGGCTGCCGGGTTCCCCGCGGTGTAACGTTTTGATCAAGCAGTCGTGGTTCCGAAGTTCTCGCCCGCGGTACATGCCGTGGGCGTTCTTGCTGTTCAAGGCTTCTCCGGACCAGGGCGATCATCTCCGGGCCCGCACCAGCGGGATCCGACCGGTTCCCACGAAGGAGAAGCGCATGGCTACCGGCACGGTGAAATGGTTCAACGCCGAGAAGGGCTTCGGCTTCATCGAGCAGGACGGTGGCGGCCCCGACGTGTTCGCCCACTTCTCGAACATCGACGCCCAGGGCTTCCGTGAACTCCAGGAGGGCCAGAAGGTGACCTTCGACGTCGTGCAGGGCCAGAAGGGCCCGCAGGCAGAGCACATCCGCCCCGCCTGACCGCCGGCACATGAGCGGGCGCCCCGCACGTACCCGTGTGGGGCGCCTCTGCGTCTCCACCAGCACACGAGCCGCACCTGTCGATGCGCAAAGCCCCCCGAGAAGGGCGTGGGCCAGGTCGTGCTGTCGCTGCTCGCTCCAAAGATGGCGCTGGTCGTCACCGACTGCACCCGCGCGCCGACGGCCGGATGCACACAGCGCGGGTCCGGGCCACGGTGGGGGCATGGATCTCATCGCACTGCTGGAGCTGGACAGACCGGCGAACGTACGGTTCCTCACGGCGGAGGGACTGCCCGCCACGCCGAACGCACCAGTACTCCGGGTCCACGCCGCCGCCCGCACGCCCACCCCGGCGGAACCCACCCTCTGCGGGCTGTCGACCCGCGGCATGCAACCCGACTCACAGCACCCCGCCGCGCCCGGTGGCCCCTGGCGGCCGCCGCGCCGGCACCGACACGCCTGCCCGGTCTGTGACACCACGGTCACCGACCTCGCCGGGAGCAGCCCTCCCGCTGACACCCCCGACCGAGGCACCGCATCGACGACCGCCGACACGACGGACGACGGCTCCGCCTGCGCCCCGTCCGCTTGAGCAGCCTGCCGAACCGGGCCCTACCAGGTGGCGACCCACGCAAGGAGCACTCACCGTGGCCACGGACTACGACGCCCCGCGGCGCACCGAGGACGACACCGAGGACGACACCGAGGAAAGCCTCGAAGAACTGAAGTCCCGCCGCGAGGAGCGGCGGCCCGGCGCGGCAGGTCCGGACGAGACCGAAGAGGACGAGACCGTGGAACTCCCCGGAGCCGATCTCTCCGCGGAGGAACTGACCACCAACGTCCTGCCGGAGCAGCCGGACGAGTTCGTCTGCGCGACCTGCTTCACGGTCCACCACCGCAGCCAACTCGCCCATACGGACGACCAGGGCAGGCTGATCCGCCGCGACTGCGCCCCCTGAGAGCAGTCGCCGCGCCCCAGGCGGACAGCGCCAGTTGTGACGAGTACCGCAGTCAGGACGGCCGACGAGACCGGACACACGACCCGCCACTGCCGAGTGCCGGCGGGAGCGCGAGTCCGGCCGGGGGAGGCAGGCGGTGACGACGACCACAGGGACGGGGCGCCACAGGTGGACGGTCATCCACGCCCCGTAGAGACAGGCGAGTCGGACCTGCCTCGGGACGGAAGCGGGCAACGCCGCCCGGCCGGCTCGGCCGCGAGGAGCGGGCCGCACCGAGCGGAGGCGAAGGCGAGCGGCGCTCGACGGAAGGCGCCAGCCGTAGGGGACCACTGCGAGTGGGCTGTGGACGTGGTGGAGCGCCGCCTGCGCGACCGGGCCCAGGTGCGCGCCGAGCATCCCGGCGCGGCTGCGGCGGCCGACGACCAGGAGTCCGGCCGGCCCGCGGCCTCGACGAGCGTCGCGGCGGTGCTGCCGCGCAGCAGGGAGGCAACCACCTCGACGTCGGGGTACCTCTCCCGCCAGGGATCGAGCACGCCGGTGAAGCGCTCCATCGACTCGGTCGCCACCACTCTGCCGACGCTCGCGGTCACCGCCGGGACCAGGTCACTGCCCACCGGCGGCTGCCAGGCATGGACCACCCGCAGCGGCACCGCGCGCAGGGCGGCGGACTCGAACGCGAAGTGGAGCACCTCGTCGCACCGGTGGTCGAGGTCCAGCCCGAGGACGACCTCGCCGGCGGACCGCTGCGTCTCCTGCGCGGCGCGGACGAGGACGATCGGGCAGCGGGCCCGCCCGAGGACGTGCCGGCTGACCGAGCCGACGAGGAAACCCTGGAGCGCGGCCAGCCCGCGGGAGCCCAGCACCAGCATCGAGGAGTGCTCACCCGCCGAGACGAGCGCGTCCCGGGCGGTGCCGGACCGGTGGACGGCGGTCACTTCGACGGCCGACAGCCGGGCGCGCAGTTCGGCCTCCTGTCGGGCGAGCCGCTTTCGGCTCCCGGCCACGGAGTCCGGGGTGCCGAGCAGGTGATCGGCGGTCCACGGCCAGGCCAGGAGCAGCTCCAGGCGCATACCGCGGAGTTCGGCCTCACGCGCGGCCCACTGCGCGGCCGCGATGCTTTCGGGCGATCCGTCGTACCCGACGGTGATCAGGCCATTCACGGTGTCCTCCATGAGGCTTCGGACGGTGGGCCGTTGTCGGTCTTGCTCGACCCGGGCCCTCGAACCCGGTGCCGGTCGACCCTGATCGGGGGCGCCGGATGATTCCCGTCGGCCAAGCGGTCGGCCTTTCAGAGCCGGATGACGACGAGCGCGGTGTCGTCGGTGGCGCCGCCGGGTGGGAGCAGTTCGGTGAGGACGGCGTCGGCGAGGGCGTCAGGGGCGTCGGAGCGGTGTCCCGCGAGCGCCCGTGCGAGGCGGTCCAGGCCGGCGTCGATGTCCTCGCGGCGGCGTTCGACCAGGCCGTCGGTGCAGAGGGCGAGTGTGTCGCCTTGGGTGAACCGGGTGACTGCCTCGGGCCGCGGCTGGTGTTCGGGGCGGGCGCCGAGCGGCGGGTCGGTGGCTCGGTCGAGGAATCCGACGGTGCCGTCGCCGTGCAGCAGGGCGGGTGGGGGATGGCCGGCGCTGCTGTAGGTGATGGTGCGGGTACCGGAGTCGATGAAGGCGGTCGCGGCTGTGGTGCATTCGGCGCCCTCGACGGAACGGGCGTACAGCCCGAGCACCTCCAGGGCCTGGGCGGGGCCGGTGGCGACCCGGGAGGTGGCGCTGGGCGCTGCGGAGCTGGCCCATCACGCTGGCGGCGGCCGGGCCGTGGCCGACCACGTCGCCGACGGCGACCGCGACGCGGTCGTCCGGCAGTTCGACGAGGTCGTACCAGTCGCCGCAGACGTTGAGCGCGCCTATGGCGGGTCGGTAGCGGACCGCGGCGTGGTGGCGCCGGAGCGGTCTGGGCGCGGGCAGCATGGCCTCCTGGAGTGCGAGTGCGACTTCGCGATGGCGGGCGTGGGACTCGCGCAGGCGCTCGTTGAGTCGGCGTACACCAGGTCCGGGGTGAGCAGGGCGACCATGCCAGGCAGGGCACGGAACACCGCCCGGTAGTCGATCGCCTCGCCGGTCACGGTTCCGGCCGTGGTTCGGGCTCGGGGGCACGCACGACGACGACCGGGCAGCGCGCGTGGTGGACGCAGTGCTGGCTGACCGAGCCGAGGAGCGCTTCGGTGAATCCTCCGTACCCGCGGTTGCCCACCACCAGCAGCTGGGCACCGTCTGCCGCCTCCACAACCCAAGAAATCCTGAACCACCGGAGGTCCGCAGTGTCCCGCCGTACTCCCATGCCACCCGCTCTGCTCGAAGCGTTCGACGCCGAGATGACCGCAGCCCGGACCCCAGGACCCACAGCGCGGCGATGGAGGGCCGTGGAGCGGGCCCACATCCTGTCCCAGCTCTACCCGTGGCCCCACACCCGAACCCACGGCGTGATGTTCCGCCTCGCCCTCCGCGACCGCGACGTGTGGGAGATGCTCGGCCAAGTGGTACGCCTGGTCGTTTCCGCGCCCGATTCCGCGGACGAGATGGCGACCGTCGGGCGAACGCCTCGTCCACGACTGCCGCGGCCTGTGCGACGCGGCGACGGCGGCCGCGGCGGGGCCGACGGCGGAGAACAGCTTGGCGGGGCCGAACGGGTCCTGCTCCAGAAGCTGGTCGGCGGCGGCTGTCTGCACGGGAGAGACGTCCTCGCGGTTGAGAAGAACGGCCTGCTGGCCGCGCTCCTCCTCGCGGCGCCAGTCCTCCGTGTTGGGCTCCAGCGAGCCGACGGAACTGGCAGGGCGGGTGTAGGTCCGCCGGCGCCGCCTCCGACAGCTGGGTGAGGCCACGGAGGTTTTTGCCGGGCAGGCCGATCGCGGCGTCCCCGCGCCCGCAGCGGCGCCGAACACGATCGCGGGGAGCCGCAACTGGTTTCGGAAGAAGGTCAGTCGTCCGTCAGGGCGCGGGCCAGGTCGAGGGCAGAGTCGACCGCCGCAGGGATGTCGGTGACCGGGAAGAGGGCGTGGCGGACGATCCTGGTGGGGGCGCAGACCAGGATCAGGCGTTTGAGGCGGAGGTTCTGGCCAGCGCGGAAGACGGGCAGTCGCAGGGCGGCCGTGAGGGCGAGGTGCTGGTCGGAGAGGAGCGGGAAGGGAAGTTCCTCGGCGCGGGCGAACGCAGCCTGGACGGCGGGGGGTTGGGTGCTGACGCCGTGCAGGGCGATGCCGGCGGACTCGAAGTGCGGCCAGGCGGCGCGGAAGAGCCGGTTCTCCAGGGTGCAGCCAGCGTTGCCGGGGACGGCGTCCGCATCTGCTCCGGCGCCGGGGGTGCCGGTTCCCGGGTAGGCGAAGAGGACGGTGGGCCGGCCGGTGGCGGCCGGGTCGTGGGCGGTTCCGTCGGTGCCGGGGAGGGCGGGGACGGGCGGCATGCGGGTGCCGACGAGAGCCTGTACGCGCCGGGACTCGGCGCCCTCCTCGTCGGCCAGGCCGGTGAGGCTGCCGTCGCCGAGGATCCAGCGGTCGGCCCAGTCCTGGAGGGCGACCAGCACCGGCAGCAGTCCGCGGCCGCGGTCGGTGAGGACGTACTCGTGGCGCGGCGGCCGGTCCTGGTACGGGCGGCGCTCCAGGACCCCGTGGGCGGTGAGCGCGGTGAGCCGTTCGGAGAGCACCTTGCGGGACAGGCCCAGTTCGCGGGCGAGGGCCTCGAAGCGGACGTGGCCGCGGGCGATCTCCCGCAGGACCAGCAGGCTCCACCAGTCGCCGACGACGGACGCGGCCTGCGCGATGCCGCAGGTGTCGTCGAGCGTTCCGGTCGGGCGGGGGCTCACGGCGGCTCCGGGGGCTAGTGGACGGCAGCGGATCTTCACAGTGTAGTGTCGCTGCTGGTCAGGCAGTAAGTATCGAAAGGGAACGCACAATGTCTCAGGGAGCTTCGCAGACGACGTGGACGGCGGTCGACGCGTACTTCAACAGCCATCTGGTGGAGGAGGACGACTTGCTCGCAGCCGCCCGCCGGGACGCGGTCGCGGCCGGACTGCCCGCCCACGAGGTCGCCCCCAACCAGGGCAAGCTGCTGCACCTGCTGGCGTGCCTCGGGGGTGCCCGCCGGGTGCTGGAGATCGGCACCCTCGGCGGCTACAGCACCATCTGGCTGGCCCGCGCCCTCCCGGCGGGCGGCCGGCTGGTGACGCTGGAGTCCGACCCGGTCTGCGCGGCGACCGCCACCGCGAGCATCGCCCGCGCCGGACTGGGCGACGTGGTCGAGGTGCGCGAGGGGCGTGCCGTGGACAGCCTGCCGGTGCTGGCGGAGGAGCTGGAGCAGGGTGAAACGGAACCGTTCGACCTGGTCTTCATCGACGCCGACAAGCCCTCCAACCCGACGTACCTGGAGTGGGCGCTGCGTCTGACCCGGCCCGGCAGCCTCATCATCGGCGACAACGTGGTCCGCGACGGCGCCGTGGCCGACCCGGACAGCGACGACGACCGGGTGCGCGGTGTCCGCCGCTTCACCGAACTGGTCGGCGCACACCCCCGGTTGCAGGCGACGGCACTTCAGACGGTCGGCTCGAAGGGATACGACGGGTTCCTGGTGGCGCTGGTCATGGGGTGAGATGGGCGAAATGGCGACGGGCCTGGAGCGGCGGCGTTGCCACCGCCCGCGCCCGGGGCCCGCGCGGGGGCGGCTCCGGTGCGTGCCGGCCGGGGCGGTGCTCTGGTCCGCCGTGGAGGCCCGCCAGGCGCTGCGCCGACGGCCGGAGGCGGCGAACCGCGCACGGCGGCATGGAGGTGCTGCGGGAGGTGAGGGCCGATACGGCGTCTACGCGCGCGGCCGCGAGCGCCTGGTGCCCGGCCTGTGGTGAGGATGCGCGGGAGTCGGGCCGCCGTCGGCACAATCGGGAAGGCAGCGGCCCCGGCCCCGGCACGTGGTCCGTACGGGCGGGGTATCGACCGGCGGGTCGGAGGCCTGGGGACCATTTGGGGACCAGCTTGGGGTCGCGCATGGTGAGCGCCTGTGAGCGATTACGGACATCCATGTACGAACTTGAACCTGGTTGAGCATCGACCGAGCTGGGAGTTAAGGGGTTGGAAAATTCACTCGGAGGGTATCGCGGGACTTCCTTGCCCGCTGGCGTATTTGCTACCGATGGGTAGCCTTGGTGTGTGGAGTGCTGTACGTGGGGGCTTTCTCTTGGTTCTGTTGAACCAACTGTTCCTGCAGGTCAGTTGTTCAGGTCGAACGCGGCGGTGACGGGGGCAAGGTCTCGCATCTGGTGCAGGCGGAGTCGGCGACGCGGCACGCGCTGGCGAAGGAGTGGGAGATCGTCGGGTCGTTCGAGGACCTGGATGTCTCGGCGGAGATCACTCCATGGAAGCGTCCGGATCTGGGGCTGTGGCTCACCGAGCGCCAGAACGAGTGGGACGCGATGGTGTGGGCGAAGGTCGACCGGGCCTTTCGCTCGGCCAAGGACTGCGCCGACGTGGCGCACTGGGCGGAGGAGAACCACAAGGTCTTGGTCTTCACCGACGACGGCATCACCCTGGACTACCGGCAGGGGAGGGAGTCGTCGTTCGGGAACGAGTTGGCGAAGGTCTTCCTGATGCTGGCGTCGATCTTCGCGGAGAAGGAGCTCAAGCGGATCAAGGCCCGCGTCACGGCTGCGCACAAACACCTGCGCAAGACCGACCGGTGGGCCGGCGGGCAGCCGCCGTACGGGTACCGGATCGTGGACCGTGTCGGTGGTGGGCGGACGCTGGAGCCGGACCCGGTGACCTCCGAGGTCGTGCGGTACATTGGCAAGCTGGTCCTGGAGGGGCAGAGCCAGTGGATGATCGCCACTGCCCTGGAAGCCGCCGGCTTCGACACCCCCGCGACCCACGCGTACAAGAACCAGGGCGACGCCTACACGAGCAAGCGCAAGACGCCGCCGTCGAACCACTGGAACCCCACCAGCGTAGGGAAGATCCTGCGCTCGCCGGCGACGATGGGTTTGAAGCTGACCGGTCGCTCCGTGAAGGCGCGCAAGATCGCCCGCGATGCGAAGGGTCTGCCGATCCGGATGGCCAAGCCTCTGTTCACCGAGGGGGAGTGGGCCGTGCTTCAGGCGGTGATGGACGAGCGGTCGGTCACGAAGGAACGATCGAACGGCGCCTCGCCCTGGCTGGGCGTGCCGCACTGCGACCGCTGCGGGGACCGGTTCTACCGGCAGGTGAACCTCGCCAAGAACGGCAGGAACTACGAGTACTACCGGTGCGCGAAGACCCCCGGCAAACCGGCCTGCAAGGGCCAGTCCATCAAGGGCGAGCGCGTCGCCGCCGCGATCACCGCCCTGGTGGAACGCCTGGCCGGCCTGCCGATGACGGTACGCAGGTTCATCCCCGGCGAGGACCACACCGAACAGCTCAACCACGTCACCCAGGCCATGCACGACCTGCGCGAGGAGAAACGCCGCAACCTGTTCGACTACCCCGGCGGCGACGACGAGTACTCCGGAGCCCTCGAAACCCTCGTCGACGAACGCCGCCGCCTCGCCGCCCTCCCGCAACGCCCCTCCATCTGGGTGGAAGTCGAGACCGGCCAGACCTTCGCCGAGGCCTGGGTCCAGGCCGACCAGGAGAGGCGCCGCCAGCTTCTCCTCGGTCTCAAGGTTCGCCTCTACATGACACCCGCCATCGAGGGCTGGTACCTGCCCGCCGAACTCCAAGCACGAGTAGGGCAGCCTGAGCCGGTCGGAGGTCCGGCGTAGGTTGGGTCATCCGAGATTGCGGTGGACGCGAAGCTGGCTGACAACGCCAGGCCGGTTCGGATGCTGCGCGTTCAAAAGAGGACGGTATTGGTGCATACAGCTGTAGTTGCCCGAGTGTGAGCTCAATGTCTGAGCTGGCGGCCACTGGGCTCGGGGGATGGCGGGGGTATTTCAGTAACGAGCGCAGTTCATCCGGGGAGTTGCCCCGCGTAGACGGCGCTGACGCACCGAGGCGAGACGGGAATGTCGCCGGCGGTGGCATGGTGCTCAGAGCCTTCAAGCCCGGTGGGTCCGATGTGGCGGCTGCCGAGAGCGAGGCGATGATCGCCGCTGAAACCGGACAGCGGTCAACCGCTTCGTGGTCTACGCCGCGCGCCGGGTGGCCGCGGACGCCATCAGGCACGGTCGTCCCACCGAGCTGAGTGCCGAGGCTTCGCCATGGCATCTGAACCGAGCTGAGGGCCGCGATCTGGCGGACAATGCGACGAAAGTCGGGCCGGTCGCGGAGGGAGAGGCAGCCAACGGCGTTGATCTGCCTTCGACATTCGATTGTTATGGCCAGACCTCGCCGTACTCGGCCAGCAGCTCTCTGAGGCGCCTGGCCCTCTCGTTGTCCTGGCCGCTGAGCTTGCTCTTGTTCTTGTGCTTCCATCGGGTGAGCGCGTGCTCATGCTCATCCCCGTTAGCCGACACACCCATCCGAGCAGGGTGGGTCGCGGGCGCCGAGAGGGCGGAGCTGCTAGATCAACTAGGCTGTGTTTCATGTGCGTTGGCGGTCATGTCGCCTCGCGCCCTGCGGCCCCGGGGAAGGGGGCCTGCAGAAGCGGGGGTGGAATTCCGCCCGTGGCGGGCCTGGGCCTGTTAGAGTCGTTGTAGTTGCAGTAGTGGTTCCCATGAACTTTGTGTGCGCCTGCTGGTGTTTCGCAGGCGCATTTTTGTTTCCCGGCTCTTCCCCGGGTGGGTGCTCATCGCGGCGACTCGAAGCCCGCACTGTGCGGGTTTCGGACAGCCCCTTGAAGGAGATTTTTTATGGCTAATGGCACTGTGAAGTGGTTCAACGCGGAAAAGGGCTTCGGCTTCATCGAGCAGGAGGGTGGCGGCCCCGACGTCTTCGCCCACTACTCGAACATCAACGCCAACGGCTTCCGTGAGCTGCTCGAGGGCCAGAAGGTCGAGTTCGACGTCACGCAGGGCCAGAAGGGCCCGCAGGCCGAGAACATTCGTCCGCTGTAGTTTTTTTGCCACGGCACCCGCCTGGTAGCGAGGGGCCCGCACCGCGTACATGATGCCCGGTGCGGGCCCCTCGGCATTGCGCCACACCGCACACCCCGGCCGTTCAGGCCCCCTGGCTCCGCCACCGGCGGCCATCCCCCACGCGAGACGCCCTGCGCCGCGTCCGGATCGGCGCCCTGCCGTGACACCACGGTCCGAGGATCTCCGCTCCCGCCCTTCACGGTGAGCGCGGACCTGAGGTGACGTGCCGCACGGTTTCACCGTCCACGCCCCGCCCTCTCCATACTTTCGGCCCGTTCCTCGCGATCTCCTGCCGGGCCCCGCGCTGCGGAGCCGCCTCGCGACGTGCCGCCCCAGGAAGGTTTCCCATGAACCGCTCCAGTCGCTCCCCGTACCGCAACACCAACTCCCGCTCCTCGGCCTCCGCCCGCTCCGGCAACTCCTACGGATCCCGTTCCGGCGGCAACTCCTTCTACGGCGACCGGCCTGCCGGCGGCCGGAACGCGCGACAGCGCTCCGCACCGCAGGGCGAGTTCGCGATGCCGGTGAGCACCACCCCGGCGCTGCCGGCCGTCGAGTCGTTCGACGAGCTGGACATGCCGAAGGCGCTGTTGTCGGTGCTGACCCGGCAGGGCGTCACCGAGCCGTTCCCGATCCAGGCCGCGACACTGCCGAACTCGCTGGCCGGCCGTGACGTCCTCGGACGAGGCCGCACCGGCTCCGGCAAGACCATCGCGTT
>NZ_JBSHAP010000072.1:0-46095 GCF_053611565.1 Kitasatospora sp. NPDC054795 | reverse complement strand
GCGGCGACCACCGAGGACCAGATCAAGTACTCGTGGAACTACGCCCTGCTGGTCTCCGAGGGTCCTTCCACCCGCTCGCTGGTGCCCGCGCCGATGCTGCGCGGCATGGCCGACGGCCGGCTGGTCCGGTTCGAGGAGATCACCCGCTGCCCGCTGGAGGTGCAGGACTCGCTGCTGTCCCTGCTCTCCGAGCGCGTGGTGGCGATCCCCGAACTGGACGGGCCGGAGGGGATGGTCTTCGCCAAGCAGGGCTTCAACGTGATCGCCACCGCCAACACCCGCGACCGCGGGGTGAACGAGATGAGCGCGGCGCTCAAGCGCCGGTTCAACTTCGAGACGGTCTTTCCGATCCCCGACCTGGACACCGAACTCGCCCTGGTGGAGGCCGAGTCCGCGCACCTGCTGCGCCGCTCCGGGGTGGCCGCCG
Organism: Kitasatospora sp. NPDC054795; assembly: GCF_053611565.1. Lineage (NCBI taxonomy): Bacteria > Bacillati > Actinomycetota > Actinomycetes > Kitasatosporales > Streptomycetaceae > Kitasatospora > Kitasatospora sp. NPDC054795. The sequence continues at coordinate 45,668 of NZ_JBSHAP010000072.1, read as the reverse complement.
CACCCGACCGGGACCTGCTGGAGGTCCTCGTCACCACGTTCCGCGAGCTGCGGGCCGGTGAGGGCGGTGACCGCCTGTCCGCGGTGATGAGCACCGCGGAGGCGGTCTCGGTCGCCCACGCGGTCGGACTGCGCGGCTGGTACCTGCGCGGCGAGGCCGGCAACGCGGCCGACCTGGTCGCCGGCCTGGCCGGCACCGCCGCCAAGGACAGTCCGGAGGACCTGGCCCGGCTGCGCCGCTACCTGGAGCAGCGGGTCCCGCGGCGGCGCGGCCCGCACTGGCACGCCGTGCACGAGGCCCGCCACCTGCTGGCCGGCTGATGCCCGCGGTCTTCCTCGGGGTCCGCCACCACTCCCCCGCCTGCGCCCGTCTGGTGGCGGACACCGTCCGACGGCTGCGGCCCGCGTACGTGCTCGTCGAGGGGCCGGCCGACCTCAACGGCCGCCTGGACGAGCTGGCCCTCGGCCACGAACTGCCGATCGCCGTGTTCAGCCACTACCGCGACGCCGAGCGCACCGCCACCACCTGGACGCCGCTGTGCGACTACTCGCCCGAGTGGGTGGCGCTGCGGGAGGGCCGGGCGGCCGGCGCGGAGGTGCTCTTCGTCGACCTGCCGTCCTGGCACCCGGCGTTCGAGCTGCGCGCCAACCGGTACGCCGACGCGGAGGCCCGGTACGCCGAGGCCACCGCCCGGCTGTGCGGACGCTTCGGCACCGGCTCGGTGGACGCCCTGTGGGACGGCCTGTTCGAGGTGGCGCCGGCGGACGGGCTCGCCGAGCGTCTGGACGCCTACTTCGACCTGGTCCGCGGGGACGCCGAGGCGGACGAGGGCGACCGGGCCCGCGAGGCGTACATGGCGGCCTGGATCCGCGCTGTCCTGGCCGAGGCGGGACCGGCGACCGTGCTGGTGGTCACCGGCGGCTTCCACACCCCCGCGCTCCGCACCCTCGCCGAGCGGCCCGCGGAGGTGCCCGGCCGGCCCGCGCTGCCGGCAGCGCGACCCGGCGCGGTGTCCGGCAGTCACCTGGTGCCCTACTCGTTCCGGCAGCTGGACGCCTTCGCCGGCTACCAGTCGGGCATGCCCTCGCCCGCCTACTACCAGCGGCTGTGGGAGGACGGCCCCGAGGCCGCCGCCGACCATCTGCGGCAGTCCGTGGTGTCGCGGCTGCGCGGGCGCCGCCACCCCGTCTCCACGGCCGACCTGGTCGCCGCCGCCGCGCTCACCGGCGGCCTGGCCGCGCTGCGCGGCCACCCGGTGCCGGCCCGTACCGACGTGCTCGACGGCCTGGCCGGCGCGCTGGTCAAGGACGACCTGACCCAGCCGCTGCCCTGGTCGGAGCGCACCCCGTTGGCGCCCGGCAGCCACCCGGTGGTGGTCGAGATGGTCGCCGCGTGCAGCGGCTCCCGCACCGGGCGGCTGCACCCGGACACCCCGGCGCCGCCGCTGGTCCATGACACCGCCGCCCGGCTCGCCGCGATCGGGGCCACCGGCACCCGCCCGCTGACCTGCGAGCTCACCACCGAGGACGGTCTGACGGCCAGCCGGACCCTGCACCGGCTGCGCGTCCTCGGCGTGCCCGGCCGCCACCGCACCGCCGGACCCGCCCACGGCGCCGACCCGGTCACCACCGAACGCTGGGAAGCCGGACCGGACACCGGCCGCGACGCCGCCCTGATCGAGGCGGGCGCGTACGGCGCCACCCTCGACGAGGCCGCCGCCACCGTCCTCGCCGAACGGGCCCGTACCACCGGGCCCACGGACACCGAACTCGCCACCCTGCTCCTCGACACCGTGCTGTGCGGCGCCACCGCCCTCACCGACCGCCTCCTGACCGCGCTCACCGCCGTCCTCGCCCGCCACCCCGACCCGGGTGCCCTCGGCTCCGTCCTCGCCACCGCGCTCGGCCTGTGGCGGCACGACCGGGTGTACGGCACCGCACGCAGCCCGCTGCTGGCCGCCGTCATCGACGGCGCCGTCGCCCGCGTCCTGTGGCTGGTCGAGGGCGCGCACGGCCGCTCCGGCACCGACCCGGCGCGCCTCGCGGCCCTCGCCGCCGTCCGCGACGCGCTGTGCCACGCCCCCGACCTGCTCACGGTCACCCCCGAGGACGCCGCCGCCCTCGCCCTCCGCATCGCCCGCGACCCGCACGCCCCCGCCGACCTGCGCGGCGGCGCCCACGGCCTCCACCTCGCCCTCACCCCCACGGCCGATTCCGACCTCGCCTCCGCCGCCCTGCGCGCCGCGGGCGACCCCGGCGCGCTCGGCGACTGGCTGGCCGGCCTGTTCGCACTCGCCCGGGAGGAGGTCACCGCCGACGCGGGCGAGGGCTCCCTGCTGGCCGCCGTGGACTCCGTCCTCGCCGAACTCACCGACGCCGGGTTCCTCGTCGCCCTCCCCGCCCTGCGCCAGGCCTTCGCCTGGTTCCCGCCGCGCGAGCGCGAGCGGATCGCCCGCCGTCTGATCGAGCGTCGCGGCCTGCGCGGCTCCGCCCGCGGCCTGCTCCGCACCACCGCCGACCCCGTGCACCTGGCCGCCGCCCGCGCCCTGGAGGAGAACGTGACCGCCCTGCTCGACCGCCACGGCCTGCGGAGCGCCCGGTGACCGCGCCCGAGCCCACCCCCGCAACGGCACCCGACCCCGCCCTGGAGCGCTGGCGCCTGGTCCTCGGTTCCCCCGCCGAGCCCTGGACCGGCAGCCCGGGCGCCGACGGCGCCGCCCGGGACGCCGCCCTGGAGTGGCTGTACGGCCGCGACGAGGACCTCGACCGCCGCGGCATCCGCGGCGCCGGCCGGGAACCGTCCCGGGTCACCGCGGTGGACTGGCTGGACGACATCCACCGGCTCTTCCCGCGCGAGACGATCGAGCGCCTGGAGCGCGACGCCGTCGAGCACTACGGCATCGACGAGATCGTCACCGACCCGACCGTCCTGGAGCGGGTCGAGCCGAGCGCCGCCCTGCTGCGCGCCGTGCTCCGCACCAAGCACCTGATGAACGAGCAGCTGCTCGGCCAGGCCCGCCGCATCGTGGCCGCGGTGGTCCGGCAGCTGATGGAACGCCTCACCCCGGAGCTGCGCCAGGCGTTCACCGGCGCCCGGTCCGCCCGCCCGAGCCGCCGCCCGCTCGCCCGCGACTTCGACTTCCGCCGCACCGTCCGGGCCAATCTCGGCCGCTACCGTCCCGCCGAGCGGCGGATCCTGATCGAACGCCCGCACTTCCACTCCCGCACCCGCCGGCACCTGGAGCAGTGGCAGCTGATCCTGCTCGTCGACCAGTCCGGTTCCATGGTCGGCTCGGTGATCCACTCCGCGGTCACCGCGGCCTGCCTGTGGAGCCTTCCCGGCCTCAAGACCCATCTGGTCGCCTTCGACACCCAGGTGGTGGACCTCACCTCCGACGTCACCGACCCGGTGGAGCTGCTGATGCGGGTCCAGCTCGGCGGCGGCACCGACATCGCCCGGGCCGTCGACTACGCGGCCGGTCTGGTGGAGAACCCGCGGCGCACCGTCCTCGCGGTGGTCAGCGACTTCTACGAGGGCGGCGACCGGTACCGGCTGCTGCGCACCGTCCGCTCGCTGACCGGGCAGGGCGCCACCGTGCTCGGACTCGCCGCGTTGGACGAGGAGGCCGCCCCCGCGTACGACCGCGAGCTGGCCGGGCGGCTCGCGGACGCCGGCGCGCACGTGGGCGCGATGACTCCGGGGATGCTCGCCGAGTTCGTCGCCGAGCGGCTCGGCCGGTGACCGCCGCGACGCGGGCCGATCTGCTCGCCCTGGACACCGACACGCTCGCCGCACTCGCCAATCGCGGCCTGGTGAAGCGCGCCGCCCGCGAAGTCGCCGCGGGCGACGGGCCGGTGCCCGACCTCGACCTCAACGGCACGCTTCGCGGCACCTGCCCGGACGGCAACTCCGTCGTCCTGCCGCCCGGCACCGGGCTGGACGGTGGCAGCTGCACCTGCGGCGCCCCGGGCGTGTGCCGCCACCGGATCGCCCTGGTCCTCGCCCACCAGCACGCCGCCGCCGACGCCCCGCCGGGTCCTGCCCCCGGCCCCGCCGCTTCCGGCACCCCCGGCACGCCCGCGCCCGCCCCCGCGTGGTCCCCCGGCGCGCTGGACGACGAGGCGCTGACCGCCGCCGTCGGCGCCCGCGCCGTGGCCGCCGCCCGCCGGACGCTGGAGCGCGGTTATGCCGCGCGGCTGCACCACGCGCGCCCGGACGATCCGCAGCCGGTCGCCGAACTGGCCGCCTGCACCGTCCGGTTCCCCGTCCCCGGCGAGCTGGGCTTCGCGGTGACCGACGCCGCGCAGGACCGCCGCGGCGAGATGATCGCCCTCGCGGTCTGGGCCTTCCGGGCTGCCGACGGCCGCCCGGCCGTCACGCTCGGCGGCCGTCCCGAGCCCGATGCGGGCATCCCACCGGTCCTGGACGCCGCCCTCGGTCTCGCCCGCGAGCTGCTGCTCGACGGCGCCGTGCACGCCGGGCCGGTCCTCACCGCCGATCTCCACCGGGTGCGCGACGAACTCGCCGACCGTTCCCTGCACTGGCCGGCCGGCCTGGTCGCCGACCTGATCGGCCAGCTCGACGCGTACGCCGCCCGGTCCGCCGACCACCGGCCCGAGGAGCTGACCCTGCTGCTGGCCGAGCTCCACGCCCGTCACCGCGCCTCCGCCGGCCCCGGCGCGTCCCGGTCGGAGGTACTCGGTGTCCGGGAGACCGCCGAGACCCCGCTGCGCCGGATCCGCCTGACCGCGCTGGGCTGCCGGATCCGCGGCACCGCGACGACCCGGTCCGCCGAGGTCTACCTCGCCCACCCCGCCGCCGGCACCGTCCTGGTGCTCCGCCGCAGCTGGGACGTCCCGGCCGACGGCCGTCCGCCGACCGGGCACGCGCTGGCCGCCCGCCGGATCGCCGGCCACCGCCTCGACGCCCTCGCCGCCGGCAACGTGGTCAGCGAAAGCGCCGTCCGCAGCGCCGCCCGTGAACTCCGCCTCGGCCGCGGTCGGACCGCCGCCACCACCGTCACCCCGGTCGGCGGCTCCTGGACCGACCTGCCCGCCCCGCTGCTGCTCACCGATCTCGACGCCCACCTGCGCACCCTGGAGGGCCGGCCGCCGCGGCTGATCCGGCCCCGCATCGCCGCCGAGTCCCTGCGCGTGGTGCGGCTCTCCGCCGTCGAGGGGGTCCGGTACGACGCCGCCGAGCAGCGCCTGGAGGCCGCGGTCCGCGACGCCGCCGGCAACCCGGCCACCCTCGCCGCCACCTACGACCCGGCCTGCCCCGGCTCCCTCGACGCGCTCGCCGCGGCGCTCGGGTCCGGCGCCGTCACCCACGTCAGCGCCACCCTCCGACGGGCGGCGGGCCGCACCGTCCTGGAGCCCGCCGCGCTCCTCGCGGGCGACACCGTCGTCGTCCCCGACCTCGCTCCCGGCGCCGCGTCCACCGCCCTCGCCCCCGCCGCGCCGCCGTCGGCCGACCCCGTCGCCGCCGACCTCGCCGAGGCACTCGCCGCCCTCGCCGACACCGCCCACCGGGGCCTGCGCCACCCTGACGGCCCCACCCTGACCCGCCTGGACCGCACCGCCGCCCGGCTGGACCGCGGCGGCCTGGCCACCACCGCCGAGCTCCTGCGCGCCCTCGCCCACGCCGTGCGCGCGGGCGACCCGGACGCCGCCGCCCGCACCTGGCCGGACGCGGCCGTCCGGCTCGCCGTCGCCGTCGAGGCACACCGGGAGACCGCCGGCCACCCCTGAGCACCTTCGCCGAGGACGCCCCCGAGGTCCGCACCGGACTTCGCACTACCCCTGGGCCCTCCACAGCCCGCGAGTCGAATCGACCGGCCTCTCCCATGAGCGGAGAAGGCCGGCCACCGAAGGCCTGTGCGCTGTGCGGGCCCGGGGTCAGAGCCTGGCGTGGGTGCCGATGTCGGTGTGGAAGGCCTCGACCATGGCGGCCGTCACCGTCGGGCGGCTCGCGCCGATCGCGGCGAGGTGGTCCGCGGTGGTCGCCCCCGGTACGGCGTCGTCGCGCTCGAACGCGGTCTGCGCCGCCAGGCGTGCGGCGTGCTCGATGTCGGCGGGGGAGAAGTGCTCGCTCGCGGCCACCAGTGCGGGAACGTCCACGTCGAGGCGGTCGGTGCCGAGCGCGTAGCGCGACCAGATCGCGGCGCGGGCGTCCGGGTCGGGGGTGCCGATCGGGATGACGTAGTCGAACCGGCCGGTGCGCAGGAACGCCGGGTCGAGCGAGCGGACGGAGTTGGTCGCGCAGACCAGCAGTCGGCCGTCACGCTCGCGGAAACCGGGGATCAGCTTGAGCAGTTCGTTGGTCACGCCGTGCATCGTCCCCGTCCGGCCGGCCTCGCCGCGTACGGGGGCGATCTCCTCCACCTCGTCGATGAAGACCAGCACCCGCTCCAGCTCGCCGATCCGGGCGAAGGCGCTGCGCAGCGCGGCGGCGAGGTTGCCCTCGTCGGCGAGCCGGGAGGGCAGCAGTTCGACGAACGGCCAGCCCAGGCGGGAGGCGATGGCCCGGGCGAAGGTCGTCTTGCCGGTGCCGGGCGGCCCGAACAGGGTGATCGCGCGTGGCGGCCGGACCCCGTGCCGGGCCGCCCGCTCGGGCTCCGCGAGCGGCAGCACGACCCTGCGCTCGATCAGCTCCTTCTCGGTGGCCATTCCGGCCACCCGGTCCCACAGGTCGCCGCTCAGCACCCGCCCGCCGAGCTCGTCCAGCGTGCCGGCCGCGGAGCCCGCGGCGGGCTCGGTCTTCTCGAAGTACGCGGCGGCGGGCCGCCGTTCGTAGCCGGCGTTGTGCAGTCCCTCGCCGAGCAGTTCCTCCTCCGGCAGCACGTAGGCGATCCGCCGCACGCGTGCCTCGACCAGCCGTCGCTCCAGTTCCCGCAGGAGCGCGCTGGCCAGGCCCCGCCCGCGCCAGGCCGGGGCGATCGCCACCCGCATCACCCACGCCCGCTCCCCCGCCACCTGCGCGAGCGCGGCACCGATCGGCGTACCGTCGTGCACCGCGACGACGGCGGGCCGGCGCGCGGTCAGCGCGGCGATGCACTCGGCGAGCGAGACCACGGACTCCTGCCCGAGCCCGGCGGTGCTGTCGATCAGGTGGACGACGGCAGCCAGGTCGTCCTCCCGGTAGTCGTGGATCAGCCAGTTCACGTGCGTCGCTCCCTCGGGTCTCCGGTCGTGCGGGTTGCGGAGAACGTAGGCGCGCCGGGCCCGGCCCGTCGTGCGCCGCTCGGGACAACGCGGCGTGGACGAACCGTACGCGGCAGCGGGTTGCGCCGGGGCTCCGCGGGCCGTCGGCGCTCGGGCCCGCCCGCGCTCGGCCGCGGCCCGTCGGTACTCGCACCCCGGCGCTCGGGCCCGGGGACGCTCAGGATCCGCCGCTCCCCCGGCGGCACGCGACGCCCGACCCGGCCTCTCCCGGTCCTACGCCGTGCGGCGCTCGACGCCGTCGAGCAGCAGGCCGAGCCCCAGCTCGAACCCGCGGTCGTCGAGGCCGGTCGCGCCGCCGCCGCGGGCGAAGGAGCCGTCCAGGGCGTCCGCGAGCGCCGGGTACTGCGGCCGGTACGCGGCCGGCGGGCGGGTGAAGCTGGCGGCGAAGGTCTCCATCGCGGAGCCGAGTACCAGGTAGTCCAGTGCCGCGGCGACCTCGGCGGCGTCCGCGGGGCCGAGGCCGGCCCGGCCGAGGAGGGCGAGCAGCGCCTCGTAGCCGCGCAGCGCGCTGGCCGCTTCGACGCGGCGGCGGGCGAGCAGGGCGACGGCGTTCGGGTGCCGCCGGAAGACCGCGCGGTAGCCGCGCGCGTACGCCGCGAGGCCGGCCCGCCAGTCGGGATCGCCCAGCGGTGCGTGGTCGATCTCGTCGTTGACCAACTCCGAGACCGTGTCGACCAGTTCGTCCTTGCCCCGGATGTGGTTGTAGAGCGACGCCGCCTTGACCCCGAGCCGCTCCGCCAGTGCCCGCATGGTCAGGCCGTCGGAGCCGTCCTCGTCCACGACCTGGAGCGCGGCGCGCGCGATCCGCTCGCGGGTCAGCACTGCCCTGCTCGGTCGGCCCACCGATATCCCCTCTTCCGCTCTCCGCGTCCGGGAGCTATCGTGCCAGACCGAGAGCAGTTGCTAACAAAGTTAGTTTTATCAGGACGGCGCAGCCCGTGGCCGAGAACACCCCGGCCGGCGCCGACCAGGACCATGGAGGCACCCGCATGACCCGCGCGTTCGACGTCGTCGAGACAGGTATCGCCGACCTGCGCACGGCGCTGGAGAAGGGCGAGACCACCGCGGTCGGCCTGCTCGACGCCTACCTCGCCCGGATCGAGGCCTACGACCGGCCCGGCACCACCACGGCACTCAACTCACTCGTCGTGATGAATCCGGACGCCCGCGCCGACGCCGAAGCCTCCGACGCCCGCCGCGCCCGCGGCCGGACCCTCGGCCCCCTCGACGGCATCCCCTACACCGCGAAGGACAGCTACCTCGCCAAGGGCCTGACCGCCGCCGCCGGGTCACCGGCGTTCGAACACCTCGTCGCCCAGCGCGACGCCTTCGCCATCGAGCGGCTGCGCGCCGCCGGTGCCGTGCTCATCGGCCTGACCAACATGCCCCCGATGGCGAACGGCGGCATGCAGCGCGGCGTCTACGGCCGCGCCGAGAGCCCCTACAGCGCCGACTGGCTGACCAGCGCGTACGGCTCCGGCTCGTCGAACGGCTCGGGCACCGCCACGGCGGCCTCGTTCGGCGCGTTCGGCCTCGGCGAGGAGACCTGGTCCTCGGGCCGGGCGCCCGCCTCGTACAACGCCCTGTGCGCCTACACCCCCAGCCGCGGCGTGATCTCGGTGCGCGGCAACTGGCCACTCGTGCCGACCATGGACGTCGTGGTCCCGCACACCCGCACCATGGCCGACCTCCTCGAACTGCTCGACGTCGTCGTCGCCGACGACCCGGACACCCGCGGCGACCTGTGGCGGTCCCAGCCCTGGGTGCGACTCCCCGCACCGTCCCGGGTCCGTCCGGCCTCCTACCCGGCGCTGGCCCCGGCGGACGCGGCGGCGGCGCGCGCGACGCTCGCCGGCAAGCGTGTCGGCGTGCCCGGGATGTACATCAACGCCGACCCCGACGCCGGGACCAACCCCGACGGCGGCATCGGCGGCCAGACCGGGCAGCGGATCGACACCCGCGCCTCGGTCATCGCCCTGTGGCAGGCCGCCCGCCGCGACCTTGAGGCCGCGGGCGCCGAGGTCGTCGAGGTCGACTTCCCCGTGGTGACCAACTACGAGTCCGACCGCCCCGGCGCGCCCTCGCTGCCCACCCGCGGCCTGGTCGGCCGCGACTTCCTCGCCGTCGAGATCGAGGACCTGTCCGCCTGGGCATGGGACGACTTCCTGCGCGCCAACGGCGACCCGCGGCTCGCCACCCTGACCGAGGTCGACGGCGACCGCATCTTCCCCAAGCACCAGGGCGAACTCCCCGACCGCTACGCCGGCTTCGACGACACGATCGGCGACTACCCGCGCTTCGTCCGCGAGCGCCCGTACGCGTCCTTCACCGACATGCCGCACCTCGAGGAGGGCCTGCGCGGCCTGGAGGAGACCCGCAGGATCGACCTGGAGCAGTGGATGGACGGACTCGGCCTGGACGCCGTCGTCTTCCCCGCCGTCGCCGACGTCGGCCCGGCCGACATGGACGTGAACGAGGCCTCCGCCGACCTCGGCTGGCGCAACGGCGTGTGGGTCGCGAACGGCAACCTCGTCCCCCGCCACCTCGGCATCCCGACCGTGACCGTGCCGATGGGCACCATGACCGACATCGGCATGCCGGTGGGGCTGACCTTCGCGGGCCGCGCCTACGACGACAACCTGCTGCTCCAGCTCGCCGCCGCCTTCGAGACGACCGGGCACCGCCGCACGGAACCGCCGCGGACCCCGCGCCTTCCGGCGGTCTGACGATCCGTCGGACTTGCTTGAAGGGACCTTGATTCAGCTCTTCGTGATCACCGGATCACGGACCGGGGAGGCCGTTTCCACCATCGGTGGAGGCGGCCTCTCCGGCCTCCCTGCCTCTCCGGCCTCCCTGCCTCTCCGGGCTCCCGGCCTCCCGGGGAGCCACTCGCCCGCCCCGCTCACAGCCCCGGGATTCCGGCCCGCCGCACATGCAGTTCGGAACGGACGAGTTCGAGGAGGCGGCCCGTCCAGTTGCGGCCCCGGCCGGCGTTGTCGCCCCAGAGGTCCGAGGCCATGTCGTCGTAGATCACGGTGGCGTCGTCCGTCGCCAGCAGGATCTCGGCCAGCTCGGGATGCTGGTCGTACTTCGCGCGCAGCAGACGCGTCATGACGGCGGTCCGGGCGTACTCCCAGCCCTCGCGGCGCGGCGCCCCGGCCGCGAGCCTGCGTGCGGCCGCGGAGTCGTCCGCCGTCACGATCGCCGCCCGGACCTCGGGCTGGGCCGCCGACAGGGCCCAGTAGGCATGGGCGACGGAGGGGTAGGTCACGTCCGCCACGGTGATCGGGGCGGGGTAGTCGTTGCGCAGGCCGCGATTGCCGGGGTCGGGCAGCGGCTCGTTCAGATGCCACTGGTAGAGCTGGACCGCCGGGGCGTGCGGGGCCGCCGGCCCGTCCGCCGGGACACGGGTGGGCCGCTCGGCCTGCCGGCGGGCCCGCTCCTCGAAGTACGCGAGGGCGCCGTCGTAGTCCTCCTGCGTGACCGTTCCGTCGAACGACAGGTAGGTCCGGCCGCCGGGTCCGGCCACCAGGATCCGCAACGGCCGGTCCTTGCTGTCCATGTCGCCCAGGGCGTAGCGGCGCTGCGACTCCGGGACGGCCAGGAACGCGGCGCGGGCCGCGGCCCGGTTCTCCTCGGTCCGGTCGGCGAGGAATGTGCCGACGGCGGCGAGGCAGCGGCCGGTCGAGTCGGGCCGCCCGTTCAACTGGTCGATGGTGTCGCGGACTTCGGCGACCAGCAGCTCGGGTGTCAGCCAGCTCTCCGGCTCGCCGAACGTCCAGGCCGCAAGGTCGTGCGCGGAAGCCTCCCCGCCCTCCGGGAGGGTGGTGGCCACCCAGCCGGTGCGCAGCTTCTCCTCGAACTCCTCGACCGTGACGAGTTCCCAGCAGTCGATGAGCCCGTCGGCGTAGATGAAGAGGTCGGTGAGGAAGTAGCGGCCGCCGTTGTGGATGAAGGCGTGCCGCCAGGTTCCGGGTATGCGGACGCCGTCCGCGGTGCGATGGGTGATCCGCTTGCCGATCATCCCGTGATTGTGTCGCGGTGGAGGCCGAACGGCTCCCGGTTTTCCTCCGAGCCGGGTGGAGGCCGGGTCGGCGGCGAGGTTGCACGTCTCGGTGGGGTCCTCGGCGCGGCGAGTTCCCCCCTCCCTCCGGGCGGGACCGACGGCGAGGAGGGGATCCCCGGGACGGCCCGGCCGGCGAAGGAGCCCCGCCGGGGAATCCGGCGGAGCTCCTTCCTTTCCACAGTTTCCTTTCCACGGTGGGTCCCGTGCGGCCCGGTGGTCCTTTCCGGTCCCCGGGGGGTGCGCGACGGCCGGCGGCTGCCTCAGCCCGCAGTGCCGGTGAGGCCGGTGAGGCGTTTCGCGACTGCCAGCGGGCTCGGCATGGCCGCGATCTCGGTGCTGACCTCTCGCGCGGCCCGGGCGAGCTCGGTGTCGGTGAGCAGCCGGGTGAGCAGGGCCGGGCCGATGTCCTCGGCGGCGGCGCGGAGGCCGGCGCCCCGGTCCCGTACCGCGTCCGCGTTGATGAAGCGGTCGGAGCCGTCGGGGAGGACGAGTTGCGGGATGCCCGCGTCCAGTGCGCCGAGGGCGGTGCTGCTGCCGCCGTGGTGGATGGCGGCCGCGCAGGTCTCCAGCAGCGCCCGCCACGGGACCCAGCCGTAGGCGCGGACGTTGTCCGGCAGGGTGTCGAGCGTGCTGAGGTCGAGGTCTCCGGTCGCCAGCACGAACTCCGCGTCGATGTCGGCGGCCGCCTCGATCACCCGCTCGATCCTGGTGAGGCCGTCCGTCTTGGGCGGAACGGTGCCCAGTGTCACCGCCACGCGCGGGCGGTGGGCGGGCACGGCCAGGTCGGCGGGGAGGTCGCCTTCGCCGTTGTAGGCGACGGGCCGCATCGAGCAGCCGTACCGCTCGTCCCCGGCCATGCTCGGCGGCGCGAGGTCGATGACGTCGGCCGGCTCGGGCAGCCGGTCGATTCCGTGCCGGGCGAAGGTGTCCGCCATCTCCGCGAGCATCAGCGCGCGCAGCTTCGGGGTGCGGACGAACCCGAGGTCGTGCTGGACCGCGGGCACGCCGAGGCGGGTCGCCGCGAGCAGGGCCACCGGGAACTGGTAGTCGTACACCACCAGGTCCGGCCGCCACCGCGCGGCGAGCTCGACCACGTCGTCGGCCACCCGGTTGTTGACGAGGGCGGCCAGCGGGACGAACGCCTCGCGATCGGCCGAATTGCTCTCGACCACCCGCTGCATCAGGTCGGGCCGCTGGGTGCGGCCGGCCTCCCTGATCACCTTGCGCCAGTCGAGCCCCGGCGCGATGGGCAGGTACGGCAGACCGGCTCCGGCGACGTCTTCGCCACCGTCCATCGAGGCCATCGCGACCTCGTGGCCGAGCTCGTGCATCGCCCTGGCCAGCGGGACCAGCGGGAAGAGGTGGCCGATGCCGGGTACGCCGGCGAACAGTACACGCATGGAGGAACCTCGCTCGGAGGGATGGGAGTTGAGGATGAGGGGGTTGGCGGGGTTCAGGAGGCGGCCCGGTGCAGGGCGGCTTCCATGCCGTTCAGCACGGCGTTGCAGTCGCGCTGCAGGGTGGCGGCGTCGACGGCGCTCAGCAGGTAGACCCCGAGCCAGTTGCGCGACCCCGCGGACGGGTCGAAGGCGGGGACCGTCCGGCCCGCGGGCATCGCGAAGGCGGGTACGGCCTCGATGGTGCTGCCCGGGGAGAGCAGGCTCTGCCAGTCGACGGCCTGCGGGTTCCAGACCGGGCTGCTCCGCCAGGGCGCTCCCGACGCGTCGGCCGGGACGACGGCCAGCGACGCGGCGGCCCTGACCCCGTCGGTGAGCATGGCCTCCGGGTAGTCCACCCGCTCGCCGAGCAGCTGCCGGACCAGCATGCCGATCGGGTCGAGCCCGAAGACCTCGTGGACCTGCCTGGTCGTCAGCAGGCCGCCGAACCTGGCCGCGGTCTCGATGACCACCAGCTCGCCGTCCTTCATCAGCTTCAGCTCGGTGTGGGTGCCGCAGTTCTCCAGCCCGAGCGCGTCGACGGCCTGCCGCGACACCTCCTCGATCCGGCGCTGCAGCGGCACCGGCAGGACGGAGGGCGAGGTGCTGGCCACCTCGACGAAGGACGGCACGGTCGGCAGCTTGGCGGTCATGGCCAGCGGACGGTAGACGCCGTCCGCGACGATCCCCTCCACGCTCACGTAGTCGCCGTAGCCGGGCTCCTGGTACCAGCCCTCGGTGGAGCCCTGGGCGATCGTCTCGACCAGGCGGTCCCGGTCGGTGTCCTCGGCGTACAGCTCGTTCATGCCGACCTGGCTGCCCGCCCGCAGTCCGCTCTCGATCCCGGCCCATGCCGGGGCGGCCTCCTCGACCGAGTCCAGCACGATCTGGGCGACCGACCCGGCGCCCCAGGCCGGCTTGAGCAGCAGCGGGGTTTCGAGTTCGGCCAGTGCGGAGGTCAGGTCCCCGAGGCTGTCGACCCGGCGGAACGCGGGTATCGGCACCCCGGCGGCGGCCCAGGCCTCCCGCATCAGCCGCTTGTCCCTGGCGCGGACGATCCCCTCCCCCGGACCGGCCAGGTGGAGACGGCTCGCGGCGTGCGCGACGGCCAGGACCGCGAACTCCGAGAGGGTCAGCAGCGCGTCGGCCCCGATGGCCTTCGCGTACTCCACGATCAGCTCGACCAGTTCGTCGCCGCGCGGCGCCTCGGGCACCAGCTCGATGCTGGTACAGCTGGGCCGCCACACGTCCTCCCCGGACGTGGGCAGCGGCGCCAGCGCGAGGACGTGCAGCTCGCCGCAGGCGGCGATGCGCGGGAAGGCGTACTCCAGCGGGGCGCCGCCCTTGACGTAGACGTACAGGATCTTGTTCAACGTACTTACTCCTGAAGGAAGTTCAATCGTTCGCGGCGTGTCGGCTCGCGGCGGCGCGTCGGCCCGCGGCGCGTCGGCCCATGACACGCCGGGCCGCGGCACGCCGGGCCGGGCCGGTGCGGTGCGGCGCTCCGGCAGCGTCAGCCGGCGGTGCGGAAGGGGCGCAGCTGCAGCAGGCTGACCCGGTCGCCCTCGATCGCCCACTCGATGTCGACCGGGGCCCCGTACGTCTCGTCGGGCGAGAAGTGCGACTGCAACAGCCTGCTGATCAGGGCCAGTCGGCGCACGAGGTCCTTGGTCGCGGCGTCCAGGTCGGTGGCGGCGGTGCCCAGCGAGACCGTCCGGCTTCCGCCCTCCATGGTGTTGCACAGGTACTGGAGCGGTGCGCCCCGGCCGGTCACCACGTCGGCCACCGAGCGCGGCGAGATGTTGAGGTAGACGTCGCGGAAGTCCTGGGGGCTCAGCGGGTTGCAGGTGACCAGGACGCCGCCGACGGTGGATCCGACCTGCTCCTGGACGACCACGCCCATCCGGCAGTGGTCCAGGGCGATGCCCGCCTGGCGCCGCAGCAGCACCGCACGCGGCGAGAACAGCGAGGCCCAGACCTCCCGTACGGCGTCGAGGACCGCGCCCGTGCCGCTGACGTGCGCCACCGATTCGTAGAGTCCGGCGGCGGAGAAGCCGGACAGGTCCTCGGCGTTGGAGGAGCTGCGGACGACCTGGACGGTGGCACCGTACAGGTGGCGGTCGATCGCCCGGTCGACCTCGGCGCGGATCGGGTCGGGCAGCGGGGTGCCGCGGATCAGCCGCTGCACGTCGAGGCAGAGTTCCTCGATCCGCGACGTCTCCGCGTGGAGCGACGCCCGGCGCGAAGTCCCCTCCCGGGGTGACGTCCCGTCCTGGGGCGAAGTCCCCTCCTGGAGAAGGGAGTCCAGCCGGTCGACGGCGTCCCGGAGCTCCGCCGAGGAGTCGAGGAAGCGCTGCTGGAGGGAGAACGGCAGCACGATCCCGCGCGGCACCTCGGCGAACTCCTTCACCAGGAGCTGCGCGGCGGCGTTCAGCTCGGCCCCGTCCGCGTCCTCCGGGAGGCCGAGTTGCCTGGCCAGGTAGCGCAGCAGGTCGGCCCGGGGCGGCCGGGGCACCTGGTAGAAGCCGAGCCAACGGGGAGAGCCGTGCTGCAGCAGGTGGGTGAGTTCACCGAGGTTGGCGGCCTTGGTGCCGAACCGGACGTGGTCCCCCGCGCGCAGTTCGGACAGCGGGGTGATCGGCGTGGGCGTGAGGTCGGGCCGGTCGACGACGACGTGATCGGCCGGCGGAGTCGGCCGGACTCCCCCGTGGCCCTCGTGGCCCTCGCAGTCCGTACGGCCCTCGCGGCTCCCGTCGCCGTCGTGGTCCCCCGGCCGGGCGGCTTCGAGGAGGAGGTCCCCGCCCTCGGCCTCGACCCGGTAGCGCACCCACCGGCCGTCCAGCCCGGCGCGGTCGATCCGTTCGACGGCGCCGATGCCGACGGCGTTGGGGATCCGCCACCCGGCGGCCATCACGTTGATGTGGGAGAGCGGCGTGGTGTGCTCGGTGTGGATGATGCCGGACACCCGGGGGATGTCCTCCGGCACCCGGGGCATCACCACGATGTCGTGCCACTCCAGCGGTTCGGCCTCGGCCCGGTACTCCTCCTCCGAGCGGAACACCCGCAGCCGTCCGTGGGCCTCCCCGGGGTTCAGCGGCACGAACGAGGCCACGGAATAGAGCTCATGGGACAGGATGCGCGGAATCTCGCTCTCCGGAATTCCGGCGAGGTAGCCCTCCTGCTGGTGGCCGGCCGGCTTCAGGACCAGCCGCAGCGAAGGATCGATGTGCTCGCGCACCCGGTGATAGAAGAAGCGCAGCATGTCCTGGGACATGGTGTCGACGTCGACCGTTTCCAGGGACAGGAAATCCTCGGCCTCGTGGCCGCTTTCCGTGGACCGGCCGGCGCGGCCGGTATGGCGGGCGAGCGTGCCGAGATAGAAGCGGCGGTCGGGATTCCGGTAGACGTCGTCGTTGAACGAATCGAGCCTGCCGGCGAGTTCGTCGATCGACATGCCGAGGATCTCGCACGCGATGTAGCGGACATGGAGAGTGCCGTCGGCACTGTCGATGAAGTGAAGCACCGACTCGTCGCAGTCGAGCACGATCTTCACATAGGGATAGCCGCCGACCTGGCCGGCGAGCTCGGAGAACTCCTCAAGGGTGAGCTTTTCGTCCAAGAAGCGGGGCCGCGTGGTCGCGTCGTTGCGATCCGAACGGGTCATGCGCACAGAGTTCAGCCATTCGTCATCGTGTACACGATCCGTGCACACCTGTTGCAGAAGGGTCGGGTACGACCACGCCCACAGTGCCATTCGGTATGAACGTTTGACGAATGATCATGCGACATCTGGCCATCATGGATCGATCCGGCCATAGGAATCCCGTCAAGGAAGCCACGACTCCGCATAAAGCTGTGGCAAAGGTCACAGCGCGGGACGGCGGGCGCGTGACGGGCAATCGGGGATTTCCGGAAGTGTTGATTCCTGAACGACTGCAGAACCTCGGAGGGCTGCGCACTCGCCCACCTCGACCGTCGGCAATGCCGACAAGTGGATCGAATCATTCCTCAGAATTCCGGGCTTCCCGGCCGCGCCGAATGTCCGCCGTTCCGGACGGGGCGCCGCATTCGTCAACCGAGCGTGCGGTCCAGGTTGAACGCGGCGCTGATCAGCGCGAGATGGGTGAAGGCCTGCGGGAAGTTGCCGAGCTGCTCACCGGTCGGCCCGATCTCCTCGGCGTACAGGCCGAGGTGGTTGGCATAGGTGAGCATCTTCTCGAAGGCCAGCCGGGCCTCCTCCACCCGCCCGGCGCGGGCGAGGGCCTCGACGTACCAGAACGAGCAGATCGAGAAGGTGCCCTCGGCCCCGCGCAGACCGTCGGGGCTGGCCTCCGGGTCGTAGCGGTAGACCAGCGAGTCGGAGACGAGTTCCGCGCTCAGCGCGTCCAGGGTCGCCAGCCACTTGGGGTCGCTCGGCGAGATGAACTTGGCCAGCGGCATCATCAGCACGGAGGCGTCGAGGAGGTCGCCGCCCAGGCTCTGGGCGAACGCCCTGCGGTCGGCCGACCAGCCGCGTCGCATGATCTGCCGGTAGATCGCGTCCCGGCTCCGCTGCCAGCGCGGGAGGTCCGCCGGCAGCCCGCGCCGGTTAGCCAACCTGATGGCCCGCTCGATCGCCACCCAGCACATCAGCCGTGAGTACAGGAAGTCCTTCCGGCCGCCCCGGGTCTCCCAGACGCCTTCGTCGGGCTGGTCCCAGTGGTCGCAGAGCCAGTCCACCACGGCACCGACCTCGTCCCAGTGACCGCTGCTGATCGGCTGTCCCCACTTGTCGTACAGGTAGACGGAGTCGATCAGTGCTCCGTAGATGTCCAGCTGGAGCTGGCCGGTGGCCGCGTTCCCCACCCGCACCGGGGCGGAGCCCAGGTATCCCTCCAGGTGGGACAGCTCGCGCTCGGGCAGGTCTCCGCGCCCGTCGATCCCGTACATGATCTGCAGCGGTCCCGTGGCGCCGGCGCCGCCGCGCAGGATGCCCCGGTCGGAGAGGAAGCCCATGAAGGCCTCGGCCTCCGCGGTGAAGCCCAGCCGGAGCATGGCGTAGACGCAGAAGGCCGCGTCCCGGACCCACACGTACCGGTAGTCCCAGTTGCGCTCGCCGCCGATCCGCTCGGGCAGGCTCGTCGTCGGCGCGGCCACGATCGCACCGGTCGGCGCGTAGGTGAGCAGTTTCAGCACCAGCGCGGAGCGGTGCACCATCTCGCGCCACCGCCCGTGGTAGCGGGACCCGGCCAGCCAGCGGCGCCAGAACCGCACCGTCGCCTCGAACTGCTCCTCCGCCTCGGCCCGGGGACACGCCCGCGGGGCCAGGTCGCCGCCGACCCGGTCGAGGGCGAACACCGCCGACTCGCCTTCGAGGAGCTTGAAGTGCGACCACACGTCCACGCCCTCGCGTTCGAGCGGCACGGTGGCCGTCAGCGCGAGCGCCATCGAAGGGGACTCGAAGACGGCCTCGTGGGCCCGGACACTCACGGTGTGCGGTTCGGATCCGTAGCCGAAGCGGGGAGCCACCCGTGCCCGGAACGGAAGCGTTCCCCGGGCACAGACCACCCGCCGGATCAGCCGGTGCCGACCGGCCTCGCGCGACTCGTCCACGACCGGCATGAAGTCCTGGATCTCCGCCACCCCGTCGGTGGCGAAGAACCGGGTGATCAGGACGTTGGTGTCGGGGAAGTAGAACTGCCGGGTGCGCGTCGGCACATCGGCGGCCAGCTCGAACGACCCGCCCCGGTCGGCGTCGAGGATGGACGCGAAGACGCTGGGGGCGTCGAAACGCGGGCAGCAGTACCAGTCGATCGTGCCGTCGGTCCCCACCAGCGCGGCGGACCGGAGATCGCCGATCAGGCCGTGCTCGGCGATCGGCAGATAACGCGAGCCGTCCGCCGGCCCGAATCCGGTGCCCTGCAGTGCCATACCGGCCTCCCTACCGCCGCGGCGCGGACGCCGGGCAGAGCCGTGCCCGTTGCCGGTGGAACACCGTCGTCGCGGACCTTGTTCCGGCTCACCCTGCGTATCGGGGGGCGGGAGCGGCCACGGGCCGACCCCCGGGGTTCCTCGAACGCAGGGGTCCGCTCACACAGGGTTCCGCGCAGGGTTCCGCTCACGCAGGGTCGGTGAACACCGCGAGCGCGGCGTCCCGGACGTCCGGCCGCGGGTGGCGGCGCAGCGCGCGCAGCACCTCCCGCCACTCGGCGGGCCAACCGAGCTGCGCCCCCGTGTTCGTCAGTGCGACGGCGAACAGGCCGGGCGCGAGTCCGTCGTCGGCGGCCAGTCGGCGGGCGGCCGCCAGCGCGTGCTCCGGTGCCTCCCGTCGTCCGTGGCCCTGGCGGTTCAGCGCGTCGGCGGCGGCCACCGCCAGCACCGGACGGTCGGCGACCAGGACGGCCAGCTCGGCGACGCGCTCGCCCAGGTCCGGTGCGTCGAGGTCGATCGCCTCGACCAGTCGGCGGGTGGCCTCGGGCAGCAGCGCGGGTTCGGTGAGCAGAATCGCGGCGACCTCCCGCCGGACGGCACGGACGGCCCGCGCGGTGGCGTTCGGGCTCCACATCCAGCCGGTGAGCGCGTCGATCCGCCGCCGGGCCGGCTGGTCGCGGCCGGGAAACGCCGGTTCCCCGGCGCGCAGGGTCTCGATCAGGGCGGTCAGGGCGTCCGCCAGGACGCTGCCCGGCGCGCAGCCGCCGAGCGGGTGCGGGGCGTCCGACAGTGCCACCCCGGTCAGCACGCGGGCCGCTCCCTGGCAGCGGTCCTGCTCGGCGAGGTCGGTCACCAGCGGGACGAGTGCCCGCACCGCCTCCGGCGCGTACCGGCCCCAGGAGACGAGCTGCCCTTGGGCGGGTGAGGCGGTGAGGAGGTCGGCGTCGACCGCCAGCCGGGCCATCAGGCCGGCGAACGCCGGGCGGTGCTCCGCGGCTGTCCGTTCCCCGCTCAGGTGCAGGACCAGTGCCTTCCGCAGTCCCTCCGGCCCGTCGGCCGCGTCGGTGAGCACGTCCCACAGCGGCAGGTCGGCGATCCGGTCACCGACCGTCGCCGGCACCGCGGCGCGGACGTCGTGGTGTTGCCCCGGCGCGGTGTACACCTCGCGCAGCAGGGCGGCCGCCTCGTCCAGGACCAGGTGCGCGGCGGCGAGCCGGACGGCCTGCTTGCGGCTGGTCACCTTGGCCGCCGGATCGAGCGCGATCCGCCGCAGCGCGAGGCCCAGTTCGGAGCTCCGCGCGAACCGGGCGGCACGGCCGGCCGCGTGGAGAGCGACCCGGGCGCGGTCGTCGTCGGCGTGGGAGAGCAGTTCGCGCAGCGCCCCGGCGGGGCGCTCGGTCCAGGGCAGCGCGGCGAGCGCGGCCTCGGCGAGGACGGTGTCGGCGGAGTCCGCGTACCGGCGCAGCAGGGCCTCGCCGTGGACGGGGATCCGGGCCGCGGCGCGCAGGGCGGCGGCGCGCTCGGCCAGGGCCCGGGTGGGGTCGCCGACCGTGCGGGCGAGCTGTTCGGCGGCCGCGTGCTGCTGTGCGGGGAGCCAGCGGTCCGCGTCGGCCAGGTCGGTCGCGGTCAGGGGGGTGTCGAGCAGGGGCCCGAGCAGATCGGTGCGGATCCGGGTCAGGACGGCCCGCACCGGGGCCAGGGTGACGGCCGACGGCCTGAGCGCGAGCAGCCGGGCCACGCGTTCGCCGCCGGTGGCGGGGTCGCGCAGCAGCGGCGCGGCGGCCCGTTCGACGGCACGGTCGCCGCCCGAGTGCAGGACGCGCTCCAGGAGTTCGGCGAGGGCGGGAGCACGTCGTGCCCGGTCGCCGAGCGTCCCGGCCAGCGCGAGCAGCAGTGCGGCGTCGCGGGATCGGGCCGAGCGGTCCAGGGCGGCCCACAGCGCGCCGACCACCGCCGCCTCGCGCCGGGGCGGGACGGTGAGGCCGGCGCCGTCGGTCCGTTCGAGGGCGCGGACGGCCCAGGCGAGCAGTTCGCGGGCCGGCCCGCCCACGTGCTCGCCGAGGACGGCGCCGGCGAGGCGGCCGAGTGCGGTGCGCGTGCGCGCCGAACAGTCCCGGGCGGCCAGGGCGTCGTCGGTGAGCCGCTCCAGCGGGCCGGCGGTGGCGTCGTCGAAGAGCCGCGGCGGCACGGCCGCGACCTCCTCCAGCGCCGTGCCGCGGACCGGGTCCTGCTCGTTGCGCAGTCGGGTGAGCAGTTCGAGCGCCTCGGGCAGGGCGCCCGGTTCGCCGGAGAGTGCGGCCTGCCGGACCAGCTGTGCCCAGGCCCAGCCCCGGTCCCAGGCGTCGGCCACGCGGGTCTCGGCCAGCAGCCTCGGCCGGGCCTCGGCGACCGGCAGCAGGACGAGCGGGACGACGTCCTCGCTGTCCGCCGCCAACCGGGCCCGCGCCCGCACGTGCCGCTCCTTCGCGGGCAGCACGGCGAGGACGTCGACGGAGTACCAGGAGCGGTACAGCCCGGGCTGCGCCGCCACCTCGTCGTAGAAGGCGGCCCGCCGGGCGGGGGGCAGCTGCCGCAGCAGCGCGAGGTGGCTCCCGTGGTGGCGGTGCGCGAGCGCGGCGAGTCCGTCCGGCCGGGCCGCGGCCAGCCGACGGGCCACGCCGGCGCGCAGCGGCGGCTCGTGGCGGTGCCGGTCGATCGCGAGCAGCAGGCGGACGGTCCGCTCGGCGGAGACGGCGGCGAGGCCGGCGAGCCGGTCGCGCAGCGGGCCGGGGAGGCCGGCCACGGGGTGGCGCTCCAGCAGCTCCAGCATCCGGGCCGGTTCGCGGCCGGCGGCGGCGGCCAGGCCGAGGGCATGCCGCTGCCAGAACGTGCGCCTCAAGCCGTAGGGCAGGTCGGCGAGTTGACGCTCGGCCTCGTCCAGCACCGCGCCCGGGTGGCGGTGTCCGAGCGAGGTGGAGAAGGCGATCGCGTGGGCCAGCGCGGGCAGTTCGGCGGCGACGGCCTCGGCCGAGCAGGCCGGCAGCAGCCGGGCCGCCTCGGCGGCGCCCCAGCGTTCGCGGACGACCGGCACCAGCCGCTCGGCCACCGCTGCGCGCCCGGCCCGCAGGACGGCGCGGGCCAGCTCGTCGCGGACCGCCTTCGGGGCGGTGAGCATCGCGACCTCAAGGTCGCCGTCCGGGAACGGCAGCTCCCCGATCGCCCGGTGCGCGTAGCGCCGCACGACGGGGTCGGGGTCGTCGATCCGGTCGATCAGATGGCGCGCCCGCCGTCCGGCGAGGGCGGCCAGCGCGGCGAGTCGGCGTTCGTACGGGCCGCGGCCGTCCAGCTCGGCGAGCAGGGCCGTCAGGTCGGAGGGGGCGAGGGCGGCGGCGGTACGGGCCACCTCGCGCAGCCGGAGCGGGTGGGGCAGTGGTTCGACGGCGGCGAGCAGCCGGTCGGCAGTCAGGTGAGGCATCGGCGCCGATTGTGCCCGACGGGCGCGGCCCGGGCATCCGGTTTTTCACGGCGGTGCGCCGGCCGGCGGCCCGGGCCAGGGCGGGTCGGGTCCGGGTCGGGTTCAGGCCGGCCCGGGTCCGGATCGGTTCGGCGGGGGTCGGTTCGCTCCGGGGCTGCACGCCGACGGGCGTCCGGTCATTCCGGCTCGGTCGGCAGGGTCCGGGCGAGCCACTCCCGGACGGCCTTCGCCGTCGTGCTCACGTGTTCGTCGAGGATGGAGTAGTGGTCGCCCGGCACGTCGCCGACGCGCAGGTGCAGGGTCGGGACGGTCGGCTCCGGCTCCTGGCGGTCGAGGAAGATGCGGGCGTAGGCGCCCATGGCGGCGAGGGCGGGCTCGTCGAGCCTGGTGGCGCTGCGGACGGCCAGTTCGGCGAGCCGGCCCTCGTCGCGGACGGGGTGGGTGTCGAGCAGGACCACCGCCTCGGCGCCGACGCGTTCCGCGACGGCTTGGGCGACCAGCCCGCCGGTGGAGCGGCCCAGGAGCACGACCGGGCGGTCGAGTCGCCCGATCGAGGCGGCGTGGGTCCGGACGAGGCTCTCCACGTCCTCGGGGACGGGGCCGCCGTCGTACCCCGGGTGCGGGAGCAGCCACAGGCCGGGCAGGTGCCGGGCGAGGAGGGCGTACTCCCCGGGGGGAGAGGTGAGGGCGGGGAAGCAGACGACGGCCGGGCCTTCGCCGTCGCTGAGCCGCTGCGGGGCGACGGCCGGGAGGGTCGCCGCCGACGGCAGCGCCCAGGAGGCGGAGACGAGCAGGTGCATGGCCTCCCGGGGCCGGCCCAGCTCGCACAGTGTGCGGTACAGGAACGTGAGCGTCCCCGGGGCCGGCGGTGGGCGCAGCTGCTCGGCGAGGGCCCTGGGGGTGGCGGCGTCGAACACCACCGTGGCGGGGAGGCGCAGGCCGGTCCGTTCCTCCAGTCGGTTGCGCAGTTCGACGGAGGTCAGCGAGTCGAAGCCGAGGTCGGGGATCGGGGTGTCCGGGTCCACGTCCGGATAGCTGAGGACGGCGGCGACCTCGGCGCGCACCATCTCCAGTGTGCCGGCCGGCGGGGTCGGTTCCGGTGTGCTCCGCGGTTCCGGACGGTGCGGACGGTGCGGGTGGTTGGGCTGGTCGGGGTCGTTCGGACGGTTCGGACGGTTCGGGCGGTTCGGGCGGTTCGGGCGGTCGAAGGCGATCGGTACCAGGACGGGTTCGTCGGTGCCCAGTGCCGCCTCCAGGAGTGCCAGGCCCTCGGCGGGCGCGAGGGGCAGCAGGCCGGCGGCGGCCGTCCGGTCGGCCATCATGCCGATCGTCCAGGGCCCCCAGGCCAGGGAGAGCGCGGGGAGGCCCAACCGCCGCCGGTGGCGGGCAAGTTCGTCGAGAGAGCTGTTGGCCGCCGCGTAGTTGGCCTGCCCGGCGTGGCCGAGCACACCGGACGCCGAGGAGAACAGCACGAAGGCGTCCAGGTCCCGGTGTGCGGTCAACTCGTGCAGCTGCCAGGCGGCTTCGGCCTTGGGGCGCCACACCGTCGCCAGACGGGCCGGGGTCATCGACGAGAGGACGCCGTCGTCGAGCACCCCGGCGGTGTGCACCACGGCCCGCAGGTCCTCGATGGAGTCGACCAGTGCGGCCAGCGCCGCCCGGTCGGTGACGTCCAGGCGCGTCTCGCCGCTGCGGCCGGCGACGACGACGCGCACTCCCCTGCCCCGCAGGTGCTCGGCGACCGCCCGGCCCAGTGCGCCGCCGCCGGTGACCAGAACGGTGCCGCGCCAGGTGAAGGTGCCGCCCGGCACGGGAACCAGGTTCGCGCGTTCGGCCACCATGTCGGTCTGCCCGTCGCCGAGTTCGGCCAGGGTGAACCGGCCCGGGTGCTCCGTCTGCGCGACCCGCACCAGGCCGGCCACCGCCGCTCCCGCCGGATCTCCCGGCCGTACCAGCACGGTGAGGTGCTCGTGGTCGGCCTGCAGTTCCCGCAGTGCGAGCGCCAGGGCGGCGGGGGCGTCGCCGGGCCGCACCTCGTGGATCCGACCGTGCGGCCGGCCCGGGGTCCGCTGCCACTCCGGGCGGAACAACGCGCCCCGGCCGGCCCCCGGCACGAGGTGGCCGGTCGGACGCGGTCCGGTCGAGCGGGTACCGAGCGGACCGGTGACGGCCGAAGGGGTACTCGTCGAACGGGGTCCGAGCGCGCGCACGGTGAGTGATTCGACGCAGGCCACCGGCCGGCCCTCCAGGTCGGCGACGGCGATCCGCCCGTCGCGGATGCGGACCCGCAGTCCCGTGGCCCCCCGCGCCAGCAGGTGCACCCCGCGCAGGGCGAACGGCACTCCCCCGCCGAGCAGCCGCGCCGGGTGCAGCGCCGCGTCGAGCAGGGCGGGGTGGAGCGCGAAGCGCCCCGCGTCCGGGAAGTCCCCGCGCACCTCGCCGAAGAGGTCGTCGCCGCGGCGCCACACCCTGGACAGCCCGCGGAACGCCGGTCCGTACTCGGCGTGGTCGACGTCGAGCTCCTCGGCGTCCGGTGGGGGCCACGGGCCGATGTCCACCGACGGCGCGGGGCGGGAGTCCAGCCGGCCGCTGGCACAGAGGACGCCGTTCGCGTGCACTTCGAACGGCCGTACGCCGTCGGTCCCGGGACGTACGACGATCTCGGCGCGCCGAGTCTCCGGCAGGCGCATCACCATGTGCAGGACCAGGTCGTCGACGGTGCCGCAGCCGGCCCGCTCCCCCGCGTACAGCACCAGTTCCAGGATCGCGGTGGCGGGCACGACCGCCGTTCCGTCGACGACGTGGTCGAGCAGCCACACGGGGGTGAGGTCGGCGGTGCACACCACCTCCCCGGAACCGGGCACGACGGCGGTCGACTCGATCAGGGGGTGCTCGGCGGCGCGGTCGAGCCAGTAGCGCCGGCGCTGGAAGGCGCTGGTGCCCCGCAGCCGGGCCGCCGTCCGCTCGGGGTCGGTGGTGGGGATGACGCCCTCGATGCCCTCCATGCCCTCCAAGTCCCCGACGCCCGGGCCCAGGTCGACGAGGGTGACGCCGTCGACCGCGGCCACCTGCTCGGCGAGGCCGACCGTCTCGTGCCGGCGCCGCACCCAGTGCTCCGGATCGTCCGGGCGGGCGCCGATGACCGGAACGAGCGGCGGGCGGTACGTCAGGCTCCGTGCCGTCTCCGCGAACTCCTCCGGGCCACGGGCGGTGAGCAGCCTCGCCGCGTCGGGCAGGGACAGGACGCCGGCC
Organism: Kitasatospora sp. NPDC054795; assembly: GCF_053611565.1. Taxonomy (NCBI): domain Bacteria; kingdom Bacillati; phylum Actinomycetota; class Actinomycetes; order Kitasatosporales; family Streptomycetaceae; genus Kitasatospora; species Kitasatospora sp. NPDC054795. The sequence continues at coordinate 20,327 of NZ_JBSHAP010000072.1, read as the reverse complement.
ACGTGAGCCGCCGCGATCTGCCCGGCACCGTGCCCGATCAGCGCGTCCGGGCGGTACCCCCAGGACTCCAACAGGCGGAACAGCGCCACCTCGTGGGCGAACAGGGCCGCCCGGGCGAGGTCCGTCCGGTACGCCGGGTCCGGTGCCGTGTTCAGCACCGGATCCAGCCGGGCGCGCACCTCCTCGAACGCGGCGGCGAACACCGGGTACTCGGCCGCGAGGTCCCGGGTCGTCCCGCGCTGCCGCGCCCCCTGCCCGGGGAACAGGAACGCCACGCGCAGCTGCTCGTACTCCTCGACGATCACATGCGCGTTGGTCCCCGAGATCCCGAAGGCCGACACCGCGGCCCGGCGCGGACGGTTCTGCGTCGGCCGGGACGCCGACCGGCCCACCGACTGGCCCACCGACTGGCCCACCGGCCGGGACGCCGACCGGCCCGCCGGCCAGGGCGTCGGCTCGGTGACCAGACGGACGGCCCCGGCGGACCAGTCGACGCGGGGGCTGGGCTCGTCGACGTGCAGCGTGGCGGGCACGGTGCGGTGCCGCATCGCCATCACGGTCTTGATCACGCCGGCGACCCCGGCGGCCGCCTGGGTGTGCCCGAGGTTGGACTTGACCGTACCGACCAGGAGCGGCGCCGACCGGCCCCGGTCCTGACCGTAGGTGGCGAGCAGCGCGGCCGCCTCGATCGGGTCGCCCAGGGCGGTGCCGGTTCCGTGGGCCTCGACCACGTCCACGTCGGCGCCGGTCAACCCGGCATCGGCCAGGGCCTGCTGGATCACGGCCGCCTGGGCGGGGCCGCTGGGCGCCGTGAGGCCGTTCGACGCACCGTCCTGGTTGACCGCGGAGCCGCGCAGCAGGGCCAGGATCGGGTGACCGTTGCGCAGCGCGTCGGACACCCGCTCCAGGACCAGCAGTCCCACCCCCTCCGACCAGGCGGTCCCGTCGGCGGCGGCGGAGAACGGCTTGACCCGTCCGTCGGGGGCCAGGCCGCGCTGCCGGCTGAACACGACGAAGCTGTCCGGCGTGGCCATGACGGTCGCGCCGCCCGCCAGGGCCAGCTCGCACCGGCCGTCGCGCAGGGAGTCCGCCGCGAGGTGCACGGCGACCAGCGAGGAGGAGCAGGCGGTGTCCAGGGTGAGCGCCGGGCCGTGCAGCCCCAGGTGGTAGGCGATCCGCCCCGAGGCCACGCTGCCCGCCGCGCCCAGCGCGATCTGGGCCTGGAGAGGGTGGGCGCTGCCCCGGAAGCGGCCGGCGTAGTCGTTGTACATCAGGCCGACGAAGACGCCGGTGTTGCTGCCCCGCAGCGATTCCGGCGCGATGCCCGTCCGCTCGAACGCCTCCCAGGCCGTCTCCAGCAGCAGCCGCTGCTGCGGGTCGGTGGCCAGGGCCTCGCGCGGCGACATGCGGAAGAACGCCGCGTCGAAGTCGGCCGCGTCCTGGAGGAAGCCGCCGCGGGTGACGTAGCTGGTGCCGATGTGGTCGGGGTCGGGGTGGAACAGCTCGTCCAGGGGCCAGCCCCGGTCGGTGGGGAACTCCGTGATCGTGTCCTGGCCGGCGGCGACCACGCGCCAGAGGTCCTCGGGGCTGCTGATTCCGCCGGGGTAGCGGCAGGCCATGCCCACGATCGCGATCGGCTCGGTGGCCGTGGCCCTGCGGACGGACGGTGGCGGGCCGGCGGCCGCGCCGGTGAGGTAGTCGGCCACCGCGCGGGGCGTGGGGTGGTCGAACACCAGGGACGGCGGCAGGGCGACGCCCAGGTCCGCGCCCAGCCGGTCCCGCAGCCGTACGGTGCCGAGCGAGTCCAGCCCGGCTTCGGCGAACGGCTGGTCCGCCCCGGGCGGCCGGCCGGTGATCCCCGCGGTCTCCCGCCGGACCACGTCGAGCAGGTACTGGTGGCGCAGCCGCCGCCGCGCCGGTTTGCCCGAGGAGGTCTGCGGGATCCGGCTGACGGGGCGGATCTCCTGCGGCACCCGGTGCGGTGGCAGCAGGCCGCGGCAGAAGGCCAGGAGCGCCGCCGGATCCGCGTCGCCCACCACGTAGGCGACCGGCACCTCGCCGAGCACCGCGTCGGGTTCTCCCGCCACGGCCACCTCCCGGACGCCGGGGTGGCGGGCCACGATCTGCTCGATCTCGGCCGGGTGGACGTTCTCCCCGCCCCGGATGATCACGTCGCCCGCCCGCCCGGTCACCACCAGTAGGCCGTCCTCCTCGTGGCCGAGGTCCCCGGTCGCGTGCCACCCGTCGGCGCCGGGCATCCGCAACCAGAGCTCGCCGTCGACGAACCGGGTGTCGATCCCGGGCAGCACGACGCCGTCGACGGCGACCTTCCCGGAGGCCTCCGTGCTGCCGTAGCCGTCGTGCAGCTCACGCCCGAACGTACGGCGGAACCGGTCCCGCAGCTCCTCCGGCAGCGGGGCGCCGGCGGACAGGCAGCGCGGCGGCAGCGGCGCCCCGGCGTCCAGGAGCTGGGTGAAGACCGTCGGGACACCGCCCAGGGCCGTGAACGGCGTCCGGCGCAGCAGGGCGGCCGCCCGGTCCGCGGTGAAACGGTCCATCACGTGGGCGCTCGCGCCCAGGGCCAGCACGCCCACCACGCACATCGAGTGCCCGAACGCGTGGAACAGCGGCAGCGGCCAGAGCAGGCGGTCGTCGCCGGACATGCCCAGCAGTCCCCGGTAGGCGAGATCGGCCGACCGCAGCCAGGCCCCCTGCGCCGACAGCACGCCCTTCGGGTCCCCGCCGGTCCCCGACGTGTAGTGCAGCCAGGCGGGCTCGTCCGGTCCGAGGTCGTCCCGTGGCGGCGTGCGGGTGGCCCCGAGCAGCTCGTCGACGGTCACCACGCGGGCGCCGGCCACCCGCCGGACCCGCGCCAGGTGCTCGCGGTCGGTGACCACCAGCTCGGCGCCGCTGTCCGCCACCCGGAACCGGAGGTCGTCCTCGCCGCTTCGCGGGTCGAGCAGGACGCCGACCGCGGCGGCGCGGGCGACCCCGAGGGTGGCCGCGACGGCGGGCACCCCGCCGGGCAGCCACAGCGCCACCCGGCTGCCACGATCCACCCGGAGGTTGCCGGCCACCCGGGCGGTGCGGCGGGCGAGTTCGCCGTAGTCCACCGAGCCTTCGGCGTCGGCGAAGGCGGTCCTGGTCTTGATGTCCGCAGCATGACGAAGAATCAGTTCATCCACACGGAGGATCAGTTCATGCACCTCGCACCTCTGCGGTCGGTCACTCGGTCACGCGGTCGTTCCGTGGTGCGGTCGTTCTGCAAGACGGTCGTTCCGTCATGCGGTAGCGACGTTCACCGTAGCGAATCCAGGGTCCTGGTCACTGTGCCCCGCCGAGCCGGCGCCTCCAGGAGGGCCCACGGCGCAGGTCCGGGCCCGCCGTCGGCGGCGACGCGGGCCCGGGCCGGTCCGAAAGGGCCGGGAGGCGCCGCCCGGTCGGGCCCGTGTCCCCGATCAGGCGCGCAGGCCGGCGAGTTCGGCCGCGACGGAGGCCGCCTCCCGGGCGCCGAGGCTCTCGTACACCGTCAGGGCCTCGCGCAGGCGTCTCTCGGCCGCGTCGACCCGACCCAGGTCGCGCTCGCACCGGCCGGCGCCGAGCAGGGCCGCGCCCGTCTGGCGCGGGTTTCCCAGCTCGCGGGCGAGTGCCAGGGCCGACTCGTGGTCGGCCAGCGCGGGCGAGGGGTGCGACGGACGCCGCAATCCGCCCCGCGCGTTGAGGGTCTGCGCCTCGCCGTGCCGGTCGCCGATGGTCCGCGCCAGGTCGAGCGCGTCGTCGAGGTCCCGGGCCGCGAGCTCGCGCTCACCCGAGGCCAGTCGGACCTCGGCGCGGGTCCGGAGGGTGTTCCCCTGCCCTCGCCGGTCGCCCAGTTCCTCCGCGATGAGCAGGGAGCCCTCCGCCGCGGTGCCGGCCGGGAAGAGGTCGCCCTGGAGCCGGTGGGCCGCGCTGAGGTGGCGCAGCGCGTGCGACTGGGCCCGCCGGTCGCCCAGCTCCCGGGCGAGGCCCAACGCCTCCTGGTGCGCCCGGGCGGCGGCGGCCGGATCGCCCACGGACCGGTGCACCGCCCCCAGGTAGTTGAGGCTGTAGACCTGGCCGCGACGGTCTCCCAGCTCGCGCGCGATCTGCAGCGCCTCGTTCTGCAGGTCGAGCGCCTCGTCGGCCCGGCCGGTCAACGACCGCAGCACGCCCAGGGCGTGGATGATGTAGGTGCTGCCGCGGCGGTCGTGGATCCCGCGGGAGAGCGCGAGGGCCTGTTCGACGAGGCGGGTCCCGGAGTCGTAGTGGCCGGTCTGGCGGTGGACGATCCCGAGGTTGGCGAGGGCGACGGCCTCGCCCCGCCGGTCACCGAGGTCGTGGAAGAGCTCGGCGGAGCGGGCGAGTTCCGCCTTGGCCTCGTCGTAGCGGCCGACCAGGCGGTGGGCCACGCCGAGGTAGTTGAGGGCGCTGGCCTCGCCCGCGCGGTCCCCGTTCTCGCGGAAGATCGGCACGGCCTCGTCGTGGGCGGCGATGGTGGCCGGGTAGTCGCCGGTCTGGCCGTGGACCGCGCCGAGGTCGTTCAGCACCCGTGCTTCGAGCCGGCGATCGCCGACGGCCTGGGCGACGGCCGTCGCGGCGCGCAGTTCGTCCGCCGCGCCCCGGTAGTCGCCGCCCAGGCGCCGCACCAGGGCGAGGTTGGTGAGGGCCTCGATCTGGAGGGTGGGCTGTGCCGACTGCCGGGCGCACTCGGCCGCCGCCGAGTGCAGGGCGACGGCCTGGTCCCAGGGGCCGACGAACCGCAGGAACCCGCTGAGCGCCCGGGCCAGTACGACGACGCGGTCGGGGTGGCCGTGGTCGGCGCAGTACCGGGCGCAGCCCAGCAGGTTGGCGATCTCGGTGTCCAGCCAGTCCCGGGCCGCCTGGGCCTCGCGGACCGCGTCCGCGCCCCCGGGCGCCGCTCCGGGCGCGATGGCGGCGCCGGCGGCCACGGCGCGTTCCTCCAGGAACGCGAAGAGCCGCTCCCGTGCCGCGTCCCGGTCGGCGGGTTCGTCCTCGTCGGTGAGCAGGCCCGCGTACTCCCGGACGAGGTCGTGCATCCGGTAGCGGCCGGGCGCGGACTCGATGAGCATGTGGTCGTCGTACAGGTACTCCAGTTCGTCGGCCGCGTCGTCGGGGTCGGTGCCGTGCAGAGCGGCGGCGATCTCGGCGTCGCACTCGGTGCCCGGGTTCAGGCTGAGCCGGCGGAAGAGTGCCTGGCGGTCCTCGGGCAGCTCCCGGTAGGAGAGTTCGAAGGCCGCCGCGACGGCCACGTTGCCGGCGCGCAGCCGGGAGAGCCGCCGTCTGGCCCTGCCCAGGTCGGCGGCGAGGTGGGCGAAGGACCAGGTGGGGTGGTTGCGCAGGCGGCCGGCGACCAGGCCGACCGCCAGCGGCAGCCGGCCGCAGTGTTCGACGACGGCCGCCGCGGCGGCGGCCTCCGCCCCCTCCGCCGTCCGTCCGGAGCGCCCGCAGAGCATCTCGACGGCCGTCGACTCGTCCAGGATGTCCAGGGACAGCACCACCGTGTCCGGCAGCGCCGCGAGTCGGCGCCGGCTGGTGATCAGCACCAGGGACTCGGCCGCGTTGGGCAGCAGCGGCTCGACCTGACGGTGGTCGACCGCGTCGTCGAGGATGAGCAGGACGCGCTTCGACGCCATCCTGTCCCGCCACAGGACGGCCCGGGCGTCGATCGTGGACTGGCGGTCGGGGCCGCCGGGGATCAGCTCGGGCGACACGCCGCTGGCCGACAGCAGGGCGACCAGCCCGTCGGCCGGATCCACCGGGGACTGGCCGGGGGTGTGGCCGTGCAGGGACAGGAACAGTTGTCCGTCCGGGAAGCGGTCGGCCAGCCGGTGGCCGAGGTGGACGGCGAGCGCGGTCTTGCCGACGCCCGGCATGCCGCCGATGGCGTGGATGTCGATGACCCGCCCGGCACCGCTCGCCCCGATGACCGCGTCGCTCAGCCGGGCGAGTTCGCGCTCCCGGCCGACGAAGGCGGAGAGGTCTCGGGGAAGGGTTCGCATGGCTGCCGCCAGTGTCGATCGGATGGCTGACGAATGGTCAGTACCCGAATACGATGACACGTTGATGTCGGCCAGGCCATGTCGGCGAAGGATTTCGGCCACAGCGGCGTCCGCCAGGACGGCGTCGACCGGGACGGCGGCCAGCCGGTCCGAGTAGCGCAGCGGGTCCACCACGACCACGGCGAGCAGGGCCGACGGGGCACCGTCGCGGGCCAGGGTGCAGACCGGCCCGCCCGAGATGCCCGCCCAGCCCGACCGCCCGTCCCTCGTCCGGATCGGCGCGGACGCCACGGTGAGCTGGAGCCGTCCGGAGCGGGCCCCGCTGAGCGGATTCACCGTCGCGAGCACCTGGTCGACGTCCCGCCGCCGGCCCGCCATCGCGTCGGGGAACCCGCCGACCTGCACCCGGTGGCCGGGCTCGACGTCCGTGATCCGTGCCCACGCGACCGGAACCGGGGCCGACGGCGGCACCCACCTCGGGTCGACGATCTCCAGCAGCGCCGCATCGACGCCCTCCTCCGGCCCGTCGTAGCGGATCCACCGCGTCCGGGCCCGTACCGGCCGTTCACCGTCCAGGGCCTGCACCCGGGGCTCGTCGGTGAAGACCTCACCCGACCTCAGGACGTGGGCGGCGGTCAGCACCAGCCGGTCGGCGACCAGATAGCCGCTCCCCCTGGACTGTTCGGACAGCACCTCGACGACCCGGCAACGGTCCATTCGGCAAGCCCCCGGATCTCCGGCGCGTCACCCGAGTTCGGGGTCGGTCCAGCGGGAGGCGACCTCCGCGGCCCGGCCGGTCGTGGTGTCGGTCGGCTGCAGCACGAGCTTGATCCGCTGGCCCGAACCGTGGGCCAGCTCCCCCTTCGCCCCGGCCGACACGATGCCCCAGCGCAGGCCCCCGTCCGCCGATCCGGTCCGTTTGAGCTCCACCTGGAACTCCAGCTCGATCTGGCCCAGTTCGAATCGGAGCCGCTTCCCCTCGCCCTCGGCCGTCGCCGCGTCCAGTTCGGCGCGCAACTGCTGGATCGCCTCGGCAAGACCGGTCCACGCCGCGTCCACGTTCCTCCCCCGGTGCAGAACGTTCCCTTGGCCGGTCTTCACCGTCCCGGTCGAGTGATACCCGTCACCACCCGACCGCAACACACAACTGTAGTTCTGTACGGAGTTTTTGACATCGACTCACACCGAGGTTCCGCTCCCGGCCGCCGCACGCGGCGCGCGCCTCCGGCCCGCGCTTTCCGTTCAGCGGGGCCGTTCCCTGCCGCGCTTCCGGGACGGCCGCTTCGACGCCGCGGGGGCAGCGCGTCACGCGGGCGGTGCGCCCGCCGGTGCGCCGTCCGGGGGGCCGTCCGAGGGGCCGTCGCCCCGGGCCCAGGTGCGGTAGGCGGCCACCGCCGTGGGCAGGGTGGGGAAGATCCGGTCGGCGCCGACGGATTCGCTCAGGCCGTACGCGTCGAGTTCGTCGCGCAGGTCCTGCTTGACCCGGGCCAGGGCGAACACGATGCCGCGGGCTTCGAGTTCGAGCCGCAGCGCGTCCAGCGAGTCCAGCGCGGTGATGTCCACCTCGACGTTCGCCTCGGTGTTGAGGACGAACCACCGCACCGGCTCCGGCTGTTCGGCCAGGGTGGCGAGCGCCCGGCGCCGCAGGTTCTCCGCGTTGGCGAAGAACAGCGGGGAGTCGTAGCGGTAGACGAGCAGGCCGGGGACGGTCCGCGCCTCGGGGTAGTCGTCGACGTCGTGCATCCCGGCCACGCCCGGCACCAGGCCGAGCACCGCGTCGTGCGGCCGCGCGACCCGGCTGAGCAGCTCGATCACCGACAGTCCCACCGCGACCAGGACGCCGTAGAGGATGTCCAGGCTCAGCACGCCGACCATGCAGCCGAGCGCCAGCAGCAGTTCACGGCTCCGGAAGGAGGCCAGCCGGCGGAAACCGGCGAGGTCGATCATCCGGAGTGCGGCGAACACGACCAGGGCCCCGAGCACGGCGTCCGGGGTGTCGTGCAGCAACGGGCTGAGGAACAGCAGCACGGCGACCACGCCGAGGCCGGCCGTGAGCGCGTACAGCTGGGTACGTCCTCCGGCCGACTCGGCGAGCGCGGTTCGGCTGGCGCTGCTGCTCACCGGGAAGCCCTGGAAGAAGCCCGCGCCGAGGTTGGCCGCGCCGAGGCCCAGCAGTTCCTGGTTGGCGTCCAGCCGCCGTTCCTCCCCCGATCCTTCGAAGGCGCGCGCGGTGAGGATGAAGTCGGTGTAGCCGACCAGGAGGATCCCCAGTGCCGGCAGCAGCAGCCGGTCCAGCTCGGTGAGGTCCGGCAGCACGGGACGGGGCAGCCCGGCCGGGATCTCGCCGATCACCGCGAGGCCGTGGTCCTTGAGCGAGAACGCGGCCGAGATCGCGGTGCCGAGCACGACGGCCAGCAGCGGGCCGGGCAGGCGCGGGAGGAACCGGGCCGCCAGGAGGAGGAAGAGCAGGGTGGCGGCGCTGAAGGCGACCGTCGGCAGGTGGGCCTCGGTGAGGTTCGAGGCGAACGACGTCAGCTGCGGAAAGAACCCCTCTCCCCGCACGTCGATCCCGGTGAGTTTGGACAGCTGGTCCACGATCATGATCAGTGCCACGCCCGCGAGGTAGCCGATCAGCACCGGTCGGGAGAGCAGGTCGGCGACGAAGCCGAGCCTGGCCAGCCAGGCCAGCACGCACAGCAGGCCGACCACCACGGCCAGGCTCGCGGCCAGGACGGCGTAGTGGGCGGTGTCGCCGCCGGCCAGCGGGCCGATCACGGTGGCGGTCATCAGCGCCGTGGTCGACTCGGGCCCGACCGACAGCAGCCGGGACGAGCCGACCAGGGCGTACAGCACGATCGCGGGCAGGATCGCCCACAGCCCGGTGACCGGCGGCAGCCCCGCCACGCTCCCGTACGCCATGACCTGGGGCACCAGGTAGGCCACCACCGTGGCGCCGGCCACCAGGTCGCCCCGCAGCCAGTCGCGCCGGTAGGCGCGGAGCACTGTGAGTCGCGGCAGGGCCGGCACGACGCGGTGCCGTCGTCGTTCGGGGGGAGCACCGGCGGCCATGGATCTCCTCAAGCGCTCCGGAACGCCGTCACGGACGCGAGGCGGCCGTCGCGGCGCCGCGGACGGCCGCCGCCCCGCCGTCGGCGCCGGACGCCCTGCGGGCGACGAACTTGCCCAGTTCCCAGAGCAGCAGGAGCGCGACGGCGGCCAGCAGGGCCCAGCCGAACTGCCGGGCGGTGATGTCGGTGGTTCCGAGGAGGCGGTGGAACGCGTCCATCTGGGTGACCAGCACCGCCAGGACGAGCTCGCCGAGGGCCGCCCGGTTCATCTGCTTGCTGTCGAAGGTGCTGACGCTCAGCGCGGAGCCGCGCTCGCTGCGGCACTCGAAGGCCGCCACGATCAGGCAGAGCGCGAAGGCGGTGAACGCGATCGAGTTGCCGGTCTGCGCGCTGTGGTAGTGCGCCTCGCCCAGCTTGGTCAGCCCGAGCAGGGCGACCGTGACGGCCAGCCCGGCGAGTCCTACGGTGATCATCACGGGTCGGGTCAGCACCGTCTCGCCGCGCGGGCGCGGGGTGCGCCGCATCAGGCCGGGGCTCTCCTGGTCGAAGCCCAGGGCGAAGCCGAAGGGGGCGTTGACCACGAAGTGGACCCACAGGACCTGCGCCGGGGTGAACGGCTCGCCGGCGGCGATGTTCAGGAGCGCGGCGCCGAGGAAGGTCAGCACGAACGTCACCAGCAGCACCAGGACGAACCGGATGTACTTGGTGAGGTTGTCGTAGAGCTTCCGGCCCTCCTCGACGGCGTACACGATGGTGGCGAAGTTGTCGTCGGCGAGGACCATGCGGCTCGCGTTCTTCGCCGCGTCGGTGCCGCTGCCCATGGCGATGCCGATGTCGGCGGCCTTGATCGCCGGCGCGTCGTTCACGCCGTCGCCGGTCATGGCGACCACGTCGCCCTTGCGCTTGAGCGTGGCGGCGAGCAGCACCTTGTGCTCGGGCGCGACCCGGCCGAGGACTCCGATGCCGTCGATCCGGGACAGCCGCTCGTGCTCCGGCAGGGCGGCGAAGTCGGCACCGAGGACGGCCTCCCCGTCGATGCCGAGTTGGCGGGCGATGGCCGCTCCGGTGGTGACGTCGTCGCCCGTCACCATGCGGACCCGGATGTGGGCGGCCTGCGCGCTGGCGATCGCGGCCCGTGACTCCTCGCGCGGCGGGTCGACCATGGCCACCAGGCTGGTCATCCGCAGGTCCTCGACGAACGCCAGCAGGTCGCCGTCCGGGTCGAAGTCCGCCGGGTCCAGGTCGCGGACGGCCCCGGCCATCACCCGCAGCCCTTCGCCGCCCATCCGCTCGGTCTGCGCCCGGGCGCGTCCGCCGAGCTCCGCGTCCCAGGGGACGACCACGCCGTTCGAGTCGGCCGAGGAGGCCCGGGCCATGACCGCGGGGGCCGCGCCCTTGACGAAGCACCGCACCACCGCCCGGCCGTCCGCGTCCTTCGCCTCGTTGAAGCTGGCCATCAGCTTGTAGGTGGGGTCGACCGGCAGTGTGGCGAGCCGGGGGAAGCGTTCCCGGGTGGCCTCGATGTCCAGCCCGGCCTTGTGGCAGAGGACGAGCAGCGCGCCCTCGGTCGGGTCGCCGACGACCTCGCCGTCGACCAGTTTCGCGTCGTTGGCGACCAGGTGGGGCAGGACGGCGTCCTCGATGCTCGAGGCGGAGCCCGCGGCGTGGTGGATCCGCCCGTCGAGGCGGTAGCCGGTGCCGGAGACGGTGTAGCGGTCGGCGGGGGTGAGCACCTCGACGACCGTCATCTGGTTCATCGTGAGGGTGCCGGTCTTGTCGGAGTTGATGGCCGAGGTGAAACCGAGGGTCTCGACGGACGGCAGTTCCTTGACGATCGCGTGCCGTTTGGCCAGGTTGAGGCTGCCGACGGAGAGGATGACCTGGCTGACCGTCGGCAGCGCCTCCGGGATCGCCGCGATGGCCAGTGAGACCGCGCTGACGAAGAGGGCGTCCCATGCCTGGTCGCGGCTGCGGCCGAGCGCGAACATCACGACCATGGTCAGGCCGGCCGCCGCCGCGATCCACAGCGTCAGCGTGTTCAGCTCCTTGGTGAGCGGCGACTGCTCCTTCTCGGTGGCCGACAGCATCCCGGAGATCTTGCCCAGTTCGGTGCCGGAGCCCGTCGCGGTGATGACGAGCAGTCCGCTACCGTGGGTGACCGGGGTGTCCATGAACGCCATGTTGGTCTGGTCGCCCGGGCCCAGCGCCCCGGCCGGCAGGGTGCCGGTGTCCTTGGCGGCGGGGACGCTCTCGCCGGTCAGCGCCGACTCGTCGATCTGCAGCGCGCTGGCCTCGACGATCCGTCCGTCCGCCGGGACCTCGTCGCCCGCCCTGACGAGCACCACGTCGCCCACGACCAGCTGTTCGGCCGGGATCTGCGCCTCCGTCCCGTCCCGCCGCACCCGCGCGGTGGCCTTCATCATCGACCTCAGCGCGTTCATCGCGCTCTCGGCCTTGCCCTCCTGCCGCAGGCCGACCACGGCGTTGAGCAGCGTCAGGACGATCAGCAGGATCCCGGTGGTCCACTCCTTGATCGCCAGGGAGACCACCGCCGCCGCCAGCAGGATGATCTGCATGTAGCTGCGGTACTGGTCGAGGAAGCGCAGCCAGTCGGGCCTGGACTTCTCCTCGGGCAACGCGTTCGGCCCGTTCGCGGCGAGCAGTTCGGCCGCCCGGGCGGCGCTGAGCCCGGTCGCCGGATCGACCCCGAGCGAGGCCGCGACCTCGCGGGGAGGTCGCGCGTACCACGGGTCCGGGGACTCCTGCGGGCCGGACGGCCCAGCCTGCTCCGCCATTCTTCACTCCTCGGGATCCGGGAACGTCCCCCCTTGGACGTCGGTCGGTCCGACGCGTCGACACGGACGGGTCACGTACGGACGGGTCACGTACGGACGGGCCACGTACGGACGGGCCACGTACGGACGGATCACGTACGGACGGATCACGTACGGCCGCCCCGGGGGGCCTCCGCCTCCAGCAGGCGCTTGGCCGCGCGCAGGTCCTTGCGGGTCCCCTCGTCGATCGTGGGGAACTGCGGATCGATCCCGATCAGCGTGTGCGCGAGCACCGCCGCCGCGCAGATGCGCGCGAACCACTTGCGGTCGGCCGGTACCACGTACCAGGGCGCCCACGGCGTGCTCGTGGCCGACAGCATGTCGGAGAACGCCTCCTGGTAGTCGTCCCAGCGCTCGCGCTCGCGGATGTCCGCCTCGGAGAACTTCCAGTTCTTCTCGGGCAGGTCGATCCGCGCCAGGAAGCGCTTGCGCTGCTCCTCCTTGGAGAGGTTCAGGAAGATCTTCACCACCTTGAACCCGTTGTCGGTGAGGTAGCGCTCCCAGTCGTTGATCTCCCGGTACCGGCGGTGCCAGACCCCGGAGCCCTTCGCCTCCTCCGGCAGCTTCTGCCGGTCGAGGTTCTCCGGGTGGACGCGCACCACGAGGACCTCCTCGTAGTGCGAACGGTTGAAGATCCCGATGTCCCCGCGCGCCGGGAGCCGCTGCGCGTACCGCCACAGGAAGTCGTGGTCGAGCTCCTCCATAGAGGGCACCTTGAAGCTGCTCACGTGGACGCCCTGCGGGTTCACCCCGCTCATGACGTGACGGATCGTTCCGTCCTTGCCGCCGGCGTCGAGTGCCTGGAGGCAGAGCAGCACGCCGTAGGTGTCCTGGGCCGCCAGCCGGGCCTGGTACTCCGAGAGCAGCGACACGCCGATGCGCAGCAGTTCGACGCCCTCGCGCTTCTTCATGCCCGCCTTGTACCGGGGGTCGAAGTCCTCCGCGAGGTCCACCCGCGACCCCGGTTTCACCCGCAGCGGCTTGATGAACTTCGCAATGCGCCTGGCCGACCGTCCGTCCGACATCGCCTGCTCCTCTCGGGTCCGGCGGGCATCAGGAGGCCTGCCGTGCGTCCCGTCCGCGCAGGCGTCCTCGACGCGGCGCGGACCGGGACCGACCAGCACGGAAGAGTGCTACCTGCCACGCTGTGGCCGCCGGTCGGCCGTGTCAATCCGACGGTGTCCTTCCGGGGCGGGCCCGCCCGCGCCGTCCACCCGCGCCGACCGACCGGGGCGCCCGCCACCGGTTCGCCCGTCCGGCGTCCGCGTGTGGCAGCGCCCGCGGCCCGTGCCGACGATGGGGCTGCCGGTGCAGTACCCCCGCGATCGGAGGCCGTGATGGCGACCCTGACGGTATGGCGTTTTCCCACCGCGAACGGAGCCGACGAGGCGCTCGCCACACTGAGGAGGCTGGGGCGCCAGGAGCTGATCAAGGTCCAGGACGGAGCGGTGGTCACCTGGCCGGAAGGGGCCAGGAAGCCGAGGACCCGCCATCTGAGCGACATGACCGGCATGGGCGCCGTGGGCGGCGCCTTCTGGGGCTTCCTCCTCGGAATGGTCTTCTTCGTGCCCGTGCTCGGCGCGGCCCTGGGCGCGGCCGGCGGCGCGCTGGGAGGTCACCTCGCCCACGTCGGCATCGACGAGGACTTCGTCAAACGGCTGCGGGAGAAGGTCACCCCCGGCACCTCGGCCCTGTTCGTGCTCAGCTCCGACGCCGTGCTCGACCCGGTCAGGTCGGCGTTCGAGGGCCTGCACGCAGAGCTCCTGGAGACGAACCTCTCCGCGGACGAGGAGGCCCGGCTGCGCGAGGCGTTCACCGAGGGCGAGTGAAACGGTTGGCGCACCTCTGGGAACGGCCCTGACCACTCGGAGAATCGAGCAGACCTGTCCCCGCGGCTGTGACCGGCCCGGTCAGCCGTTCCAGGAGCCGGCCGTGGTGGTCGTCCCGGAGGTGCCGGTCGTCCGGCTCGCGCCTCCCGTGCCGGTGACCCGGCCGCCCGGGGCGGCGGCGGGCCGCAGGAAGTCCGCCCCGGCACCCGAGGTGGTCGTCCGCACGCCCGGCGACGAGTTGCCGGTGGTGCTCGTGGTGCCGCTCGCCGGGCCGGCCGAGGTGCGCGGCGCCGCGCCGGCCGGGACCGCCGGAGCGAGGTGTGCCGCGGTGGTGCGGCGCGCGCCCGGGGCGGCGGGGGCCGCCGACGGGTCGTCACCGGCCGGCGGGACCCGCTCGATCCGCAGCACCAGGTTGCGGTCCTGTCGGTCGCCGGCCAGGTCGCGGTTGCGGCTGTGCACGACCTGCGTCAGCACACCCCGGATCTCCTGCCACCGCCCTTGCACCGCACGGATGTTGGGGCACCACTCGCCCTGGTCCCGGTGCTCCAGGTCGAGCTGCCAGCGCTCCGCCTCGACGTGGTGGACGGCGCCGACCTCGCAGGGGATCTCCACCGGAGCGGCGCCCCGGACGGTCACCACCGCCCGCTGCGGAAACCTTCCCTCCACCGCCGTCACCGTGATCCGGCTCGACCCCTGGTACCAGGCCATCGCTGTCCTCCCTCGTCCGTGCTCCGGGCCGGCTGCCGACCGTCCTCACCGATAGCACGGACGGCGCACCCTCCGGGGTTCGATCCGCCCGTGTGCGGTCCGAACCCGGCGGCCCGCGCCTTCCGTTCAGCGGGGCGATCCCCGGCGCGGGCCGACCCCCGGGATGGGGCCGGCCCGCGGACGGGGCGGGGCGGGGTGCGGCGCGGTGGTCCGACGGTCAGTCGGCGGCCCCGACCCGCGGGGCGGAGCCGCCCGGGCGGACGTCGTCCCGGCCCTCGTCCCGGCTCTCGTCCCGGCCCTCGACCCGGCTCTCCACCAGGACGGCGGGCTCCAGCGGCGAAGCGATCTCCTGCGGCTTGCTGCGGGACGCCCAGTCGCGGATGCCGAGCAGCACCATCACGAAGAAGATCCCGTAGACGATGCCGGAGAAGTACAGCTCGGAGTGGACGGCGAGCGGCACCCCCACCAGGTCGACGGCCAGCCAGACGAACCAGAACTCCACGTAGCGGCGGGCCTGGCTGTACATGGCGAGGATCGAGCCGACGAAGATCCAGGCGTCGGCGAGGACCATCCACCACGGCGCTCCGGGGTAGAACGAGGCGTCCGTCCCCTTCAGCACCGCGCCGAACGCGGCCGTCCCCGCCACCATCGCGGCGATCAGCACGGCGCGTTCCCGCCCCGACGCCCAGCGGACGTTGATGGTGCCTTCCTGCTCGCGGCTGCGCTTCCAGGTCGCCCAGCCCCAGGACGCCGAGACGATGATCACGATCTGTCGGGCGGCGTTGCCGCCGAGGTGCACGTTCAGGCTGGCGATCAGCAGCAGCACCGAGCCGAGGATCTGCACCGGCCAGGCCACCAGGGACCGCCGCAGGGCCAGCCAGACGGTGGCGAGCGCCAGGATGTTGCCCAGGAAGTCGGACCAGTAGACGGGGAGACCGAAGAAGTCGAACTGCTCGTTCAACCAGTGGAACGCGCTCATGACTCACACCTTTGTTCGTGCGGAGCGAGGTGGGGGAAGGGGCGGTCGGCCCCGCCGAAGCGGGGGGTGCGGGGCCGACCGGGCTCGGGGCGCAGGGCGCGCGGCCGCGTGGGGAGCGGGTGTGCGCGCCGGCAGGTGAGGGCGGTGCCGGTGGATCGGGAGGGGAAGCGTGAGGCCGGTGGGTCGGGAGGGGGGAACGGCCGTGCCGGTGGGTCAGGAGAGGGCGGCCAGGACGTGCCGTCCGCGCGCGGAGTCCAGCAGGGCCTCGGAGCGGCGGACGTCCTCCCGGGCGGCGAGCAGCAGCTCGTCGACGGAGGCGAACCTCTCGGTGTCCCGGATGCGGGCGACGAACCACAGGTCGACGCGCTCGCCGTACAGGTCGCCCGGGGCGTCGTGGCAGTACACCTCGGTGTGGATCTCGGAGGTGTCGCAGAAGGTGGGGTTGGTGCCGATGCTGATCGTCGCGCGGTGCACCGTACCGGTCGCGCGGCGGGCCAGCCAGCCGCTGTAGATCGCGGGCGGAGGGACGGGTGTGCCGGGCTCGGCGGCGATGTTGGCGGTGGGGAAGCCCAGCCCCCGCCCCCGGCCGGCACCGTGCACCACGGTGCCGGACAGGGGGGTCGTCGGAGCGTCAGCCATGGGGGGTGAGCTCACGGAACTGGCTGGTGTGAAAGACCAGCGGCTCCACCCCGGGGAACAGCTCGACGGTGAGCAGCTCCATCAGGACGATCTCGTGGTCGCCGCCGTCGTACACCGCGCTCACCCGGGCGGTCAGCCACAGCGCCGCGTCGTGGATCAGCACCGCGCCCTCCGGCGTGGCCTGCCACCCGGTGCCGTCGAAGCGGTCGCCCTCGCGGGAGGCGAGCCGCCGGCAGAGCGCGCCCTGGCCGTGGCTGAGCACGCTCAGCCCGAGTTCCGGTGCCTGTGTCAGCCTGGGCCAGGTGGTCGAGGTGCGGGCCACGCTGACCGCGACCATCGGCGGCTCCAGCGAGATCGACACGAAGGAGCTCACCGCGAGCCCGACCGGTTCGCCGTCGCGCAGCGCGCCGAGCGCGACCACTCCGGTCGGGTAGGCCCCGAACGCCTGGCGCAGCGCCGCGGCGTTGGGCTCCGCCCCGGTCGGCTGCTCCGTGTGCGGCCGCCCTGCGGTCGGCGGCTGCGCGGACGCGGCGGCGGGCGGGTTCGGGTGGTGGGCGGGAGTGACCATGGTCGTCGCCGTCCTCTCGTCGCGAGTGTGGTTCAGTGCCGGTACTGCGCGGCCGGGTGGCTGGCCGGCAGGGCCCGGTCGGACGCGCCGGTGAGCCGCTCGCGCAGCGACTCGCCGTCCGCGTACGCGCCGCGGAAGACGCCGCGGGCGCGCAGGATCGGCAGCACCGACTCGACGAACTCCGTGGTGGAGGCCGGCTGGACGGTCGGCGAGAGCAGGAAGCCGTCCAGGTCGGCGCCCTGCGCCAGGGCGCAGATCTCGTCGGCGATCTCCTCGGCGGTGCCGACCACCGGGCGGGCGCCGACGCCGTGGGTGTGCCAGTCGGCGAGCACGTCGCCGACGGTCCGGCCGGCGAACCGGGCGACCTGGGTCTGCGACATCTCGGTGGACAGCTCCGACATCGGGGTGTCCGGCGCGTACGAGGACAGGTCGAGGCCGGTGAACATGGCGTAGCTGGCGACGGTGACCTCCGGGCGCTGGGCGTCCAGGACGCGCTGCCAGCGGCGCTCGGCGTCCGCGGTGGTGGCGCCGACCACGCAGGAGAACGCCGACATCACCTTGACCTCGTCGGCGCGGCGGCCCGCCCGTACGGCCTCCTCGCGGATCGCCGCGGTGTGCCCGGCGAGCTGCCGCACCGAGCCGCTGCCGACGAACATGCACTCGCCGTGCCGCCCGCCGACCCGCCGCCCGGCCGGGGAGGCGCCGGCCTGGAACAGCACCGGGGTGCCCTGCGGGGAGCGGGCGGTGTTGCCGTAGCCGTGCGAGCGGAAGTACGGGCCCTCGTGCTCGACCGGGTGCACCTTGGCCGGGTCGGCGAAGCGGCCGCCCTTGTCCTTCTCCAGGGCGTCCGGCTCCCAGGCGCCCTCCCAGTACTTGTAGACCAGGTCGAGGAAGTCCTCGGCCATCTTGTACCGGTCGTCGTGCGCCACCATGTCCATGCCGAAGGCCTTGACCGCGGTGTCGGCGGTGCCCGTGGTCACGATGTTCCAGCCGAGCCGGCCGCCGGACAGCTGGTCCAGGGTGGCCAGCCGGCGGGCGAAGGCGTACGGCGGCTCCACCAGCACCGAGCCGGTCACCACCAGGCCCAGGTCGGTGGTGCTCGCCAGCAGCGCCGAGGCGATCACGAACGGGTCCAGGCGCGGCAGGTCCAGGGTCTCCTCGGTGGCGATCGGCGGGCGCACCCCGTCGATCTCCGACCAGCCCCAGGCGTCGGCCAGGAACAGGAAGTCGAGCTTGGCGTCCTCGCAGACCTGCGCGATCTCGCGCCAGTACCCGAGGGTGTCGAACAGGTGCCGGCGGCTGTCGGGGTGGCGCCAGGTGGCGGTGCCGCTCGCGTTGGTCTGGGCGTTCTCGAACAGGCCGAGCTTGAGGTTGCGCATGGGGTGTTCTCCGTTGAACTGGTGATGCGGGGGGGTGGGGGGACCTGGGGTCCGTCACAGCACGGGGGAACGCGGGGGGAACAGGGGGACGGCGAGGGGTCCGTCAGGATGCCGCGGGGACGGCGGGGGTGTCGAGGACCGGAGTGGGAGCGTCGAGGACCGCGGTGGGAGCGTCGAGGACCGCGGAGTCCGCGTCGAGCTGCGCCGCGGAGGGCATGGAGGACTGGGCGCCGAGTCCGGTCACGGCCAGCGAGGCCGCGCGGACGGCGCGTCGGGCGGCGGCGAGCAGGTCGGCGCCCCGGGCGAGGGAGTCGGCGAGGGCCCCGCAGAAGGTGTCGCCGGCGCCGACGGTGTCGACGGCGTCCACGACAGGGGCGGGCAGGTGCACGGCCGGGCGGCCGGGCTGTTTGACCAGCGCCCCGTCCGCGCCGAGCGTCACCACGACCGCCCGGCAGGGCAGCGCGGCCCGTTCCAGCAGCTCGCGCGCGCCGTCCGGGCCGTCCGGCGGCTCCGCGCCGAGCAGGGCGGCGAGTTCACCGAGGTTGGGCACCAGGACGTCGACGGCGGACAGCACCTCCGGGGCGACCGGCCGGGCCGGCGCCGGGTTGAGGACGACCGTGCCGCCCTGTTCCCGGGCCCGCAGCACGGCGGCGACGACCACCTCGGCGGCGATCTCGTGCTGCACCAGGACCACCTCGCCGGCCGAGCGGGCCAGCCGCTGCGGCAGGTCCGCGACCGTCAGTGCGGCGTTGGCGCCCGGGTTGACCACGATGGTGTTCTCGCCGGCCCGGTCGACCACCACGGAGGCGATCCCGGTGGTGCTCTCCGGCGCCGGGCGCACCGCCCCGACATCCACCCCTTCGGCGGCGAGCGCCCGCAGGATGGGGGCGGCGTCCGTACCGACCCGGGCGACCAGACGCACCCGCGAGCCGAGCCGGGCGGCCGCGACGGCCTGGTTGGCGCCCTTTCCGCCGACGCCCTCCACGAAGCCCCGCGCGAGCACGGTCTCGCCGGGTCGCGGCAGGTCCCCGACGGTCAGGACGAGGTCGCGGTTGATCGAACCGACGACGGTGATGAGCGGCATCCGCACTCCTTGGGAGATCGATCTCCCACACTGTGGACCAGCCCCCGAAAACCGTCAAGTACCCTCGTGCTGCGTATTGCGCCAGCTCAGCCGAGCCCTCTCCGACCGCGAAGGACCACCCCACGTGACTGCGCCCCGACTCCTCGACGTGGCCGCGGCCGCGGGCGTCTCCCGCGCGACCGCCTCACGCGTCCTGGCCGGCACCCCGCGCAACGTCGACCCCGAACTCGCCCGCCGCGTCGAGGAGGCCGCCCAGCGCCTCGGCTACCGCATCAACCACTCCGCGCGGGCGCTGCGCACCGGCACCACGGGCACCATCGGCGTGGTCGTCCCCTCGCTCGCCAACCCCTACTTCGTCCAGCTCGCCGACGCGCTCGCCCAGCAAGTCCGCGCCGCCGGAGGGCAGTTGGTGGTCTCCGACGCCGCCAACGACACCGCCGTCGAGGCCGAGCAGATCGAGACCCTGCTCGGCGGCCGGGTCGACGGACTGCTCGTCGTCCCCGTCTCCGCCGGCGCCTCCGGCCCCGCCGTCCGGGCCGCCGCCGAACGCACCCCCGTCGTCCTCTTCGACCGCTGGGCCACCGGCTCCGGCACCGTGGCCGTCACCCTCGACAACACCGCCGCGATGCGGCTGCTCCTCGACCACCTCGAAGGCCTCGGCCGCCACCGGATCGCCCTGGTCGCCGCCGACCAGGCCTCCTCCTCCGGCGCGGAACGCCTCGCCGCCTTCACCGAGGCCCGCGGCGCCGACGCCACCACCGTCCTGCTGCCCAGCTTCACCACCGACGCCGGCCGCACCGCGGGCCGGCACATCGCCGAGCGGCACACCGGGATCGACGCCGTCGTCTGCGGCGCGGACGTCCTCGCGGTCGGCCTCGTCAGCACGCTGCAGCGCTCGGCGGTCCCCGTCCCCGGGCGGATCGCCGTCACCGGCTTCGACGACACCGAGATGCTCGAACTCCTCGACCCGCCCATCACCTCCATCCGCCACCCGCTCACCGCCATGGCCGAACGCGCCCTGACCCTCCTTCAGGCCCCCGCCCGCGAACGGACGGAGCGCGTGGAGCGCTTCGCCCCGCAGCTGGTGGTGCGCTCCTCCACCGACGCCGACGCCTGACCCCTGGCACCCGGCACGCGACGCCTGATGCCCGGCGCCGGGGATCCGGGAACGGCCGACGGCCGGCCCCGGGCGGACTCACGT